>DATNQJ010000524.1:0-7037 GCA_036704085.1 Stenomitos sp. | reverse complement strand
TGAGGACCTCGAGCATGCGCGCGTAGCGGCGATAGCACTCGGCTTCGTCCCGATGGATCTCGGCCTGGTGACGATACGAGGCGATGAACGCGCTGGAGGCATCCGCGAGCAGCTGGTTGGCCCGCCCGACCAGCGCATGGCCGTCCTGGGGCTCGCAGGCACGCAGGGCGCTGGCATGGAGATCCAAGAGGGTCTCGGGACCGTAGGCCTGCTGGACGAGTCGCTCTCCCAGCTCGTGAGCCCGGCGCCGATCCTCGGCGCTCGGCGTCTGGACGTAGCGGCACAGGGTGGTGCGATACTCGTCGACCAGCGGTTTGAGGGCCTCCGGCACCGGGGCGAGGGCGCTCTCCGCCATGATGGCCTCCTTCGAAGGGATCCCCCCATGGATCCGGGCCCATCATATCAGTTCATTACCGTACATGAACCCTACCCTCGTCGCTGCGCGGGGTATAGTAATCCTCGGTTGCTGCTCACCCGGAGAGGATGTCCCTTCGCCTATGGATGGTAGTGTCCCCCTTGGAGCCGTCGATGAGGTCACCGGGGTCGGAGTCCTGTTGCTCTGTCTGATCGGCGTCGCCTTCTTCTCCAGCTCCGAGGCGGCCATCATCTCGGTCAACAAGCTGCGCATCGCGGCCCTGGCGGAAAAAGGGTCCCGTTCGGCCCGGGCGGTCCAACGGCTCGTCTCCCAGCACGACCGCCTCTTCGGGACCATCCTGCTCCTGGAGAACGCCCTCATCATCATCGCGACGGCGATCTTCACGGTGCTCGCGACCCGCTACCTGAAGGCCCCGGACAGCGAATGGCAGGTGGCGATCGCCTCGCTCGTCATGACCCTCTTGATCGTCGTCTTCACCGAGATCACCCCCAAGACCTTCGCCGCCCAGCACCCCGAGCGCTACGCCATGCTCGTGGCGCGGCCCATGCTCGCCGTGATGGCCCTCTCCTCGCCCGCTGTCTGGCTCGTCACGAGCCTCACCAACGCCATGGTGGCTGCCACCAACCGGGTGCTGCGCATGGGCGATCGCCCGGTCTCCTTGGTCACGCGCGACGAGATCCGCATGCTGGTCGACGTCGTCCAGGCCGAGGGGGACCTCGCCTCGGACGAGACCGAGATGATCCAGTCCATCTTCGAGCTGGGCGACACCACCGCGCGCGAGATCATGGTGCCGCGCATCGACATGGTCACCCTGAGCACCGAGACGACCTTCGAGGCGGCCCTCCAGCTCGCCCTCACCGAGGGTCACAGTCGCCTGCCCATGGTCGGCGACTCGCTGGACGACATCCGGGGCATCCTCTACGTCAAGGACCTGCTCGCCTTTTTGACCACCGACACGCGGCCGCGCCGCATCCCCGAGACCTTCCTGCGGCCCGCCTACTTCATCCCCGAGAGCAAGCGGGTCGACGACCTCTTGCGGGACATGCGGCGCGATCGCCTGCACATGGCCATCGTCATGGACGAATACGGGGGCACCGCGGGGCTGCTCACCATCGAGGACCTGCTCGAGGAGATCGTCGGCGAGATCCGCGACGAGTACGACGAGGAGGACGGCATGGCCATCGAGCCGCAGCCCGACGGCTCGGTGCTGGTGGACGGGGCGATCGCCATCCACGAGGTGAACGCGACCCTCGGCCTCCAGTTGCCCGACACGGACTTCGACACCCTGGGCGGGTTCGTGGTGGGGCTGTTGGGCCGGGCTCCGGTGCCGGGCGAGGCGGTGACGTTCCAGCAGCTCTATCTGGTCGCCGAGTCCGTCAAGGCGCGCCGGCTCACCCGGGTGCGCCTCTACCGGAACGGAACGGGCCCCCTGGAGCTCGCGGCGGATTCCGAGGGGGAGACAAGCTAGGCGCAAGGCCGACGACGACCGACCTTTCGGCGCGAAAGTGCGGTATACTCTACTCTTACAGGTCACCTACGCGAGGGGAATTGATGCCCACCAAGTATATCTTCGTCACCGGCGGCGTCGTATCGAGCATCGGCAAGGGAATCGTCGCCAGCAGCCTCGGTCGTCTGCTCAAGAACCGCGGCTACTCCGTGCGCATTCTCAAGCTCGATCCCTACATCAACATCGATCCGGGCACCATGAGCCCCTACCAGCACGGTGAGGTGTTCGTCACCGAGGATGGTGCCGAGACCGACCTGGACCTGGGCCACTACGAGCGCTTCACCGACACCGACCTGGGCCGCGAGAACTCGGTGACGGCCGGGGCCGTGTACCTGAACGTCATCACCAAGGAGCGCCGCGGCGACTACCTGTCGGGCACGGTCCAGGTCATTCCCCACATCACCAACGAGATCAAGGAGCGCATCCACCTGGTGGGCGCCAAGACCGACATCGCCATCGTCGAGATTGGCGGCACGGTGGGCGACATCGAGGGGCTGCCCTTCCTGGAGGCCATCCGCCAGTTCAAGAAGGATGCCGGCCGCGACAACGTCCTCTACGTGCACGTCACGCTGGTGCCCTCGCTCAAGGCCGCGGGCGAGCTCAAGACCAAGCCCACCCAGCACAGCGTCAAGGAGCTGCGCTCGTTGGGCATCCAGCCCGACGTGCTGGTCTGCCGCTCCGAGCAGCCCCTGCCGGATCATGTCCGCGAGAAGCTCGCCCTGTTCTGCGACATCGACAAGGAAGCGGTCATCGAGAACGGCGACGTCCGCTACATCTACGAGGTCCCCGAGGCGCTCGAGGCCCAGGGCCTCGCCTCGCAGGTCCTCACGCGCCTGGGCCTCTCCGCGGACGGCCCCAACGACTCGCAGGCCTGGGACGACTACGTCGAGCGCCTGAGGAGGCCCACCCGGGCCATCACGGTCGGCATCGTGGGCAAGTACGTGAAGCTCGCCGACGCCTACCTGTCGGTCATCGAGAGCCTCCGGATCGCCGCGGCGCATGAAGGCGCCGAGGTCCATCTCAAGTGGATCCACGCCGACGAGGAGATCGAGCAGGACGGCCCCGAGAGCCACCTGGCGGAGGTCGACGGCCTCCTGGTGCCCGGCGGCTTCGGCCTGCGCGGCATCGAGGGCAAGATCCGGGCCATCCGCTACGCCCGCGAGCAGAAGTTGCCCTTCTTGGGCCTCTGCCTCGGCATGCAGACGGCCGTCATCGAGTTCGCGCGCCACGTGGCGGGCCTCGGCGGCGCCAACTCCAGCGAGTTCGACCCCGGCAGCCCGTATCCCGTCATCGACCTCTTGCCCGAGCAGAAGGACGTCAACGGCATGGGCGGCACCATGCGCCTCGGCGCCTATCCGTGCCACCTCAAGCCCGGTACGCGCGCCCACGAGTACTACGGCGCCGACCGCATCAGCGAGCGCCACCGCCACCGCTACGAGGTCAACAACGCCCTCTTGCCGCGGCTGACGGAGAAGGGCCTCGTCGTGAGCGGCACCAGCCCCGACGGGCGCCTGGTCGAGATCGTCGAGTTGCCCCAGCACCCCTGGTTCGTCGCCTGCCAGTTCCACCCGGAGTTCAAGAGCCGGCCAGGCAAGCCCCACCCCCTCTTCCTCGGGTTCGTGCAGGCCATCCTCAAGACCCAGGCCCCCACGGTCCCCGTCCCTGCGGAGGTTCCCTAAATGACCGCGCGCCACGCCTACGACCGCCAGGCCCTCATCGAGCAGGCCCGAGACGCCATGCGCTCGGCCCACGTCCCCTACTCCCACTTTCCGGTCGGAGCGGCCCTCTTGGCCGAGGACGGACGGGTCTACACCGGTTGCAACATCGAGAACGCCTCCTACCCCCTGACCATGTGCGCCGAGCGCGTGGCCATCGGCAAGGCGGTCTCGGAAGGCGTGAAGCGCTTCGTCGCCGTCGCCATCGTGGCCGAGAAGGCCGCGCCCTGCACCCCGTGCGGCGCCTGCCGCCAGGTGCTCGCCGAGTTCGGCCCCATGAACGTCGTGCTCGCCCAGCCCGGCGAGCCCTGGGAGATGACCCTGGACGAGCTGTTGCCCTTCAGCTTCACCAGCCGCGACCTGGAGGGAGCCATCGATGGCTAAGGCCTTTCACTCGGGATTCGTCGCCCTCGTCGGTCGCCCCAACGTGGGCAAATCGACCTTCTTGAACAAGGTGCTCGGCCAGAAGGTCGCGATCGTTTCAAGCAAGGCCCAGACCACCCGGCACCGCATCAAGGGCATCCACTCCGAAGACAACGCCCAGGTCGTCTTCGTCGACACCCCGGGCATCCACAAACCCCTGCACCTGTTGGGCGAGCAGCTGGTCAAGACCGCGGTCGACACGCTCGCCGAGGTGGATCTCGTCCTGTTCCTGGTGGACGGCCGCACCAGCGCGGGCCGCGGGGACAAGTACGTGGCCGACCTGCTCGGACAGGTGAAGAAGCCCATCGTGATCGTGCTCAACAAGGTCGACTCGCTCAAGGTCGACCCCGAGGTGCTCCAGAGCTACGAGGCCTTGGGCGAGCACGTCTCGGTGCACGTCATCTCCGCGCTCTACGGCAAGGGCGTCCAGCCCCTCCTCAAGGAGATCGTCGAGCGGATGCCGGAAGGCCCCCCCTTCTACAGCGAGGAGGAGGTCACGGACCAGTCGGAGCGAGATCTCGCGGGCGAACTGGTGCGCGAGGCGGTGCTCCGCCAGACCGAGGAAGAGATCCCGCACTCGGTGGCCGTGCGCGTCGACGAGTTCAAGGAGCGCGAGGAAGGGAGCAAGACCTTCATCCGCGCCACCATCTTCGTGGAGCGCGACAGCCAGAAGGGCATCCTGATCGGCGAGAAGGGCTCGAAGCTCAAGGAGATCGGCGCCGCCGCCCGGCAGTCCATCGAGAAGTCCCTCGATCGCAGGGTCTACCTGGAGCTGTGGGTCAAGGTGCTGCCCAACTGGCGCAAGCAAGCCAAGAGCCTCAAGCAACTGGGCTACGTGGTCGACTAGCCACCGAATAAGACGCCGTCCGCTCATGTCTGCGGACGGCGTTTCAATGTTCCGGGAAAATGGCTAGAAGGTCCAGCCTCCGTAGAGCAGCCCCCCGTAGAACCCCGTCCCTAGATCCTTGTTCGGCAGCGCGTACCGCGCCTCGACCCCCACGACCGGGCCCACCTCGAGCGGTCCCTGCTTGAACTGGTAGGCGTACCCGAACTCGAACTGCGGCAGCACCGTCGTCACGTTCTTCACCACGCCGACCTCCTTGGTCGGGACGTTGGTCCCCATGAAGTAGGTGGCCCCGCCGCCCACGTACAGGCCCTGGTAGCGGACCTCCACGCCGAAGGGCACGTCGATAGCCGACGCCGTGACCGACTGAGTGGCGACCACATCGCCCGTATCCGGATCGAAGGTCGACTTCGTGAGGCGTCCCAGGCCCGTGCCGTAGTTCCCGCCCACGTAGATCCCGAGATACTTGCCGACCAGGAGCCGATACTTGGCCCCACCGCCGACCAAAAAGGTGTTAGCGCTCTCGGGAACGGCCCCGACCGTGAGCTGGTGCCCCAGGTGCAGGGGCGCCTCGCGCTTCTGCTGCTCCTTGGAAAGGCGCGCATACTCGGCCTCGGCGGCCAGCCGCTCCTTCTCCAAAACGGCTGCGACCCCCGCGGCCGTCCGCGTCGCCGGATCCCGGCGCACCGTTGCCACCTCGTCGATGTAGAAGCCGTGCGTCAGGCCGTTCAGGTCCAGGATGGAGACCCCCACGGGCGTCTCCGTCAGGATCGTGCCGAACACGCGCTCGCCGCTCTTGGCGATCACGACGTCCGCCCATGCCGCCGGGGCCAACGACACGAGCATCACAGGGGCAAGCAACCAGGAAAACGAGCGCAGCATCTTCAATCGGGCCTCCTAACGGTAGCAACAAGAGCTTCTTACCCACCGCACGTCCCGGTAATCAGTCAAGGATTACGCCCGGGGCCAGAAAGCGCTCACAGCCGCATGATGACTGGCCCTGCGACGGCTCGCGTGGGATAATGGGGGAGAGGAGAGACGGATGGCGACCTACACCACCACGGGGATCACGCTCAAGCAGCATGCGCTCGGCGAATACGACAAGATCCTGGTGCTCTTCACCCGCGAGCACGGGTTGAAGCGCGTCGTCGCCAAGGGCGCCCGGCGCGCCAAGAGCAAGCTGGGAGGCAAGAGCGAGCCGCTCTACAAGGCCACCTGGTTCCTCGCGTCCGGCAAGAACATGGACGTGGCCGCCCAGTGCGAGACCGAGCATGCCCACCGCGCCCTGCGCGCGGACCTCGACCGCCTCCTGCACGGCATGTACCTCGCCGAGCTCATCGAGGCCTTTCTCGAAGAAGGCGAGGCCCACCCCGAGCTCTTCGACCTCTTCGCCGCGAGCCTCTTGGCCCTCGAGGTGGCCGAAAGCCCCGAGCTCGTCACGGCATGGTTCGAGGTGACCTTCCTGCACGGGCTGGGCTACGAGCTGGAGCTCTCCGCCTGCGTCCAGTGCGGAGACGCGCTCGGCACCGAGGGCTGCGGCTTCTCGGGAGAGGGCGGCGGCGCCCTCTGCGACGCCTGCTATGCGGTCTCGGGCGGCATGCGGCTCCATGCCAAGGGCCTGACCCTCTTGCAGCGCCTCAGCGCCGTCGAACTGAAGGAACTGCTGGGCCACACCATCCAGCCCGGCCTCCTGGCGCACGGGCGATCGGCCCTCAAGGCGGCCCTCACCGCCCGGACGGAACGGCCGCTCCGCTCCCTGGATCTCCTGTCGCGCGCGTGACGGCTCGGGTGTAACATCTCGGCAAGTCCCCCGTAGCATTCCGTTACATTTCATCCTATACTGTCTGAGCAAGCGCATCCACGCCGTTCGCCACCTTGCAGCCGTAGAGGAGGCAGGTCACCCGATGATCGACGCTCGCCGCCAGATCCGTGTCACGACCTTTCCCCCCCTGGAAAACCCGGATTGGGATCATGCGCGCACCCGCCGCCTGGCCCTGCGCGTCCCGACGGCCGAGTGGTGCCAGTCCGTCCTCACCACGCGGGAGCTGGACGGGTTCCAGTACCTCCGGACCGACTATGCCTACGAGGGCCTGCTGGCCCTCTTGCAGGGCGAAAACTGGAAGATCCTCGATCGGGTGGGCTTCCAGGTCCTCATCGAGGGGGCGCCCGTCG
>DATNQJ010000523.1:0-4156 GCA_036704085.1 Stenomitos sp. | reverse complement strand
ATGAGGTCGCGAACCTTTTCGCCGCCCTTGTGGCCGATATCGGAGTAGAAATCGTGCCCGTGGGTCTCGGCGGTCTTCTCGCCACCTTTGTGGCCGATCTCGGAGTAGAAATCGTGCCCGTGGGTCTCGGCAGTGCGCTCGCCGCCCTTCTTGCCGGCCTCGCGAACGGTCATGTCGGTCTTTTTCTCGTGCTTCTCAGGCATCTCACCCTCCTCCACGCAGTCACCCGTCAAGGGAGGTTATCCGCTCCCTGCTGGCGACTCTAAAGCTTCAGGAGGGTTGGTACAACGAACGGTAAACCGCCATGGAGGCTAGAGGGCCCATTTCTTGCCGGTCCGGACGAACTGCTCGCGGGCGAGCATGGCCTGAGCCGGGTCGGGGCGCCAGTAACGCTGCTGCTTGATGACGGGCCACATCTTGTAGATGCGGGCCAAGGAGCGCAGGCTCCGGCTCTTGAGGACGTCGCTCAAGGCGCGCTGATAGAGCAGCTTGATGTCCTGGCGCGTCTGGATGAAGGCCCCGAACGAGAGGTTCATGGCCCAGTAGCGTCGGAACGCCTCGTCCCGGGTGAGCGCCTCGCTCTGGTGGCAGCGGGAGTCGTAGTCCATGACGAGGGTTTGCCCCTCGCGCAGCACCTGGTAGGCCCAGTGCTTGTCCGCGCACGTCCCGTTGCTCGAGTCGAAGCCGAACCGCCGCCACATGTCGCGCCGGAAGGCCGCGTTGGCGAAATTGATCGTCAGCTCGGGAGTGACCAGGAAGTCGAGGAGGTCCTGGGAGTACCAGGGATCCACCACCGAGACGCGCTCCTCGTCGTAATCGGTGCCGGAGACCGCGGCGACGTTGAGATCCTGGAAGTGGCGCGTGAGGTTCATCAGCCAGCGCGCATCGCGCGGCATCCAGCTCCCATCCAGGGTGACCACCAGGTCGGTCTGCGCGCGAGCGAAGGCCTCGTTGAGCATGGCCGCCGTGGTGGTGCCGCCCGGGAAGGTCAGCACCCCCACCGGGTAGGCGGCCTGGATGTCGGCGAGATCGGCCGGTGGCGTGACGCCTGCGATCCAGACGTCGAGGTCCCTGACCGTCTGGTTGTAGAGACAGTCGATGACAGGCCCAAGCTTGGAATCGGGACGCTCCGTATGGACGACAATCGTCAGCTGCATGGCGCTTCCTCCCCTCTTCGCGAGTCGAGCCAGCCGGCAGCGGCCGGTCCTTGGACTCCTATTCTCACCGGGGAAGCGAGCGTTTCGATTAGGCGACCTGCTCAGAGGTCGTTGGCCATGTTGGACGAACTAGAGAACGCCTTGCTGCCGCAAGGCATCCACCTCCGCGGGCACAAAGCCCAGCCGGGCGAGGACCTCGTCGGTGTGCTCGCCGAGGCGCGGTGGCGCCTGGCGTAGCTCGGTGGGGCTCGCCGAGAAGCGGTACGGGGGGCCCGGAAACTGGACGGTGCCGGCGGTGGGATGGTCGATGGCCTGCACGAGCCCCAGCTCGCGCACGTGCTGGTCCTCGAAGACCTCCTCGAGCCGGTAGATGGGACCGCAGGGAACGCCCGCCTCGGTCAAGAGGGCGATCGCCTCCTGGGTCTTGAGGGTGGCGAGGGCGACTTCGACCCGCGCGACGAGTTCGGCCCGGAAGGCCAGGCGGTCGGAGTTGGTCCTGAAGCGCGGGTCCTCGCCGAGGTGCTCCAGCCCCAGGGCCGTGCAGAAACGGCGCCACAGGCCATCGTTGCCGCAGGCGACGTTGAGGTGGCCGTCCCGGGTCACGAAGGTCTCGTAGGGGGCGATGGACGGGTGCTCGTTGCCCGCGAGCCCGGGCGAGGCGCCGGTCGCGAAGTAGCGCCCGGCCTGGAAGGTCAGGAGCGCGAGCTGACCGTCGAGCAGGCTGGTGTCCACGTACTGGCCGAGCCCGGTCCGCTCGCGGTGGTAGAGGGCCGCGAGGATGGCATGGGCCGCGAACATGCCCGCGGTGAGATCCGCGATGGGCACGCCGACCTTGCTCGGGGGCCCTTGCTTGGGCCCCGTGATGCTCATCAGGCCGCCCATCCCCTGCAGGATGAGGTCGTACGCGGGAAGGGACCGGTTGGGGCCGTCCTGGCCGAAGCCCGAGATCGAGCAGTAGATGAGGCGGGGGTTGTACTCGGCGGCCACGGCGTAATCGAGCCCCAGGCGCTGCATGGTCCCGGGGCTGAAGTTCTCGACCAGCACGTCCGCCTCCTGCAAGAGGCGCAATGCGATGCTCTTGGCCTCGGCCTCCTTGAGGTTGAGCGTGAGGCTCTGCTTGTTCCGGTTGCAGCTGAGGAAGTAGGAGCTCTCGCCACCCTGGAAGGGAGGCCCCCAGCCGCGCGACTCGTCGCCCTTGCCGGGGGCTTCGATCTTGAGTACCTCGGCGCCCAGGTCGCCGAGCATCATCGTGCAGAAGGGCCCCGCCAACGCGCGGGTGAAGTCGAGGACCTTGAGGCCCGTCAGTGCAGCCGTACCCACCGCCACCTCCTTGAACGTATGCTTTCCCTTTGTACCTCCTTACGATTGATCGTTCAAGTTTCAAGTTTCCGCCTGGACTTCAGCCGACAAATCGCTTAGGATCGAGGCGATCGCCCGTTTTGCCGCCTGGAGATCCCACGATGCGCCCGCCCATGCTGCTAGCCCTCGTTTCGGCCCTCGCCATGAGTGCGCCGGCCCTGGCCGAGACGCCCGTGGCGGTGCGTGCGATCGCGGTGGGACCCAAGCTGGACGTCGGGGCCGCCGAGTCCCTGGAGACGTTCCGCTCGGAGATCGAGCGCCTGATGACCAAAGCGCACCGCGAGTTTGCCTCCGACCGGCCGAACCTGGTCGTCTTCGGGGGGAGCTGGGACCGGTTGACGCTGCTGCTCGGTCCCGAGCACCGGACGGCCCGATCCGCTGCGACGCGGGAGGAGGCCTACGAGGCGCTGCGGCAGGCTCATGCCTGGGAGTTCCTCTGGACCAAGGCCACTCACTGGGGCCTCTCGGACCGGCGCGCACTCTGGCTGACGCTCGGCGACCGGCTCTACCGGCCCTTCGTGACGACCTTCGCCGCGGCCGCCCGGCGCCACCGGGCCTATGTCCTCGCCTGCACCGTCGCGCCGGACGTGGACGGGTTGAAGCCCTTCCAGTCCATGCGCACCTTCCCGGACCGTCCGGTCCGAGTCATGGGCCGGGACGTCTTCCGAAAGGCCTTCCTCTTCGATCCGGACGGCCGGTTGGTGGGTGAGGTGAAGCAGGTGGCGCTCGGAGGCGAGGACACGGACCTCACGCCGGGTCCCCGCGCGTACGTTCATCCCTTTGACCTGCCGTTCGGCAAGGTGGGCATCGTACCGGGGGAGGACGCCCGTGACCCGGCCTTGCTCGCCGACCTCGACGAGCAGGGCTGCCGGATCCTGCTCCAGCCGTCCGACCAATCCGGCGCGTGGGCGGAGAGTACCTCGAGCGGCGATTGGCACCCCAAGGAATGGCTCGATACGACGCTCGGAGTCTTGCAGGCCTCGCAGTCCCAGCACGTCCAGTACACGGTGACGCCCATGCCCAGCGGGCTCTACTACGACACGCTGTTCGACGGCCAGTCGGCCATCATGGCCCGCGGCGATCGCCCGCCCTCCCGCCTCTTCGTCGGCGTCGACTCCCTGGAGGGCGAACCCTTCGCGGAGCACCGTTACCACGGGGAGGTCCTGGCGCTGTCGCCCTGGGTGGTCGAGGATCCGAAGTTCGTGCACGACTCGGCGGGTCCGGCCACGTCGCTCACCGATCGGCGGGAATACCTCCGCAAGGTCGCCCACAACCTCCAGCGGGGCGGCAACCGCGAAAACCAGTTCGTCGAGAGCATCGCGACGGCGGATCTCGCCGTCCGCTGAGACTTAGTCCCCGAGGATATCCCGGGCCCGCTGGAGGTTCTTGATGAAGCCGTCGCCCAGGTCCGGGTTCTGATCCGGGTGGAAGACCTTGGACAGCTTGCGGAAACGCTGGCGCACCTCGTCCTGGGTGGCTTCGTCGGGCAGGTGCATGATGCCGAGCGCCCAGCTACGCGAGCCCTCGATGCCCAGTGAGCCGCGCCGCCCCTCCGAAAGGCCCTCCATGTAGCCCTGGCGCCGCGCCTCCTCGAGCTGAGCCCGGCTCACGCCCTCCGACTCGCGCCGGACCTTGGCGAC
>DATNQJ010000522.1:0-2996 GCA_036704085.1 Stenomitos sp. | reverse complement strand
CATTCGGCTTGGTGAGCTGCTGATCCGGCATGAGGCATGCACTCTCGACGACGTGTCGTTGGCCCTGGAACGCCAAAAGTCGGAGTCCGCCCGCCTCGGCGAGCTGCTCGTGCGCTCCGGCACATGTACGAACGCCCAGATCGAGTCGGCCCTGGAGGCCCAACGCCTCGCCGCCCATCCCATCTGGGCCTCCCTGGAGCGTCTCGGCTGGCATTCCGAGCTGCGCACGAGCGAGGTAACGACCGGGGCGTCCTCCCACGTGGTGGCGGGCCTGCCGGCAAACGGCCAATACCTGCGCTTCGATCCGGTCGAGTGGGAGGTCGCCGAGGCCATCGCCCACAGCTCCACCTACGCCGAGATCCTCACGCGGGTCTGGGAGTGCCAGGGGATCCTGGTGGCGCCCGCGCAGGTGGCCGACCTGGCGGATCGCCTGTGGGCAGCCGGGCTCCTGCTGGATCCCGAACGCCCCGCCCCGGCTCACGCGTCGCGTACCTGGCTCGACTGGCTGGTCTGGCGGATCCCGCTCTGGGATCCCAGCCGCTTCCTGGAGGCCCTGTCCCCCGTCTTCAAAACCACCAGCTCGCTCGGCTGGTTCGCCGTCGTCTGGCTCCCCGCCGCCCTGGCGGCCCTCGGTCTCTTCGCCTTCCGCTCGAGCGAGGTGATGAACGAGGTCCGGGCCCTGTCGACCCAGTACCACTCCCTGCACCTCTTCCGGATCTACGCCCTGCTCTTCTTCTCGCTGGGCGTGCACGAGTTCGGCCATGCGGCCGTCTGCTCGGCCCTCGGCGGTGTGGTGCGCCAAATGGGGCTCATGCTCTACGTCGGCATGCCGTTCGGCTTCTGCGACACCAGCGAGGCCTACCGCCTTCCGCTCAGGTCCCGCGTCGCCGTCAGCCTCGGGGGGCTCTACTATCAGCTGGGCATGGCCGCCCTGTGCGTGCTCGCATGGGCATGGCTGCCGCTGCCAACTGCCGGCCGCATGCTGTGCCTCGATCTGGCCATCATCAGCACGGTGGCGGGGGTCTTCAACCTCATCCCCTTCGCGCGCCTGGACGGCTACTACCTCGTGGCCGACCTGCTCGGGATCCCCAACCTCCAGGGGCGCGCCTTTTCCTATATAGGGCGCAAAATGCTCGGTCGCTCGACCGAGGTCGTGACGTCCCGCGAGGCCCTGCTCCTCTCCGTCTACGGACTCATGGGCCTGGGCACGGTCGGCATGCTCGCGCTATTGGCTTTCCGCTTCTGGGCCAAGCACCTGGGCCTCTAACCATCGGGTTGCAGCGGGGCAAAGTTGCTGCAAAAACTCATTCATTCTTGATTAAATCTTCGTTTGCGTGAGCGAAACGTGAATGAGTGCGGGTACAAGACCCTCGCTTCCCCCCTCACGCAAGAGGAAGGTGTTATGACTGCAGCTATGCGTCGCTTCGTACTCCCGTCAATGCTGGCAACTTCGCTTCTTTTGGGCTGCAACGCCGTCCCATCGAACCTGAGCCGACCCGAGGTCGGCAAGACCGCAGGTGTGGGACCCAACCAGGCGGCACCCGAGCGGCGTGACGCTCTCTACCAGGGCAAGCAGCAGTTCCTGGTCAGCCTCCAGGACGGGGCGGACGCCACGCAGGTGGCGCGCGACCTGACGGCGGCCGGCGGGCAGGTGATCGATCCCCTGCCTAGCGACCTCGGCGTGATGGCCGTCGCCGCGAGCGATCCGGACTTCCTCGCCAAGGCGAAGGCCATCTCGGGCGTGGACGGCGCCATGAAGGACTTCCAGGCCTTCCGGCTGAGCGGCGAGGTCGCCGCCGGCAACCCGAAGGTCGCCGAGCTGATGCCTGAAGGCAGCGAGCCCAGGACCATGAACCTGCTGTGGAACATGCAGCAGATCGGCGCCGACAAGCTCGAGGCAGAGGGAGTGCTCGGCAGCCCGGACGTCAAGGTGGCGGTGCTCGACACGGGCATCGACTACGACAACCCCGAGTTCGCCGAGAACTACGACCAGGCGCACTCCACCTCCTTCATCGACTATGGCCCGGATGCCGGCGCGGGTCCCCTGGACCTGAACGGCCACGGCAGCCACGTGGCGGGTATCATCGGCGCCAACCAGAACGGCTTCGGCGTGGTGGGCGTGGCCCCCAAGACCACCCTGATGGCCGTCAAGGTGCTCGACGCCTCGGGCTTCGGGGACAACTTCGGCATCATGAAAGGCATCGTCTACGCCGCCGACGCCGGCGCGAACGTCATCAACATGAGCATCGAGGACCGCTTCCCCATCAACAGCGACGAAGGTCGCATCATGACCAAGGGGTTCAAGGCGGCCATCGACTACGCCACCAAGAAGGGCGTCTTCGTCGTGACGGCCACCGGCAACTACGGCGAGAACGCGGACAACTCGAAGAACGTCTACCTGCCGGTCGGCGCGGGCAACCAGAACGTGGGCGTCTCGGCCACGGGGCCGGTGGGTCAGCAGAACTTCGACGCTCCGGCCCTCTACAGCGACTACGGCACCAAGATCACCGACCTCGCGGCACCTGGCGGCGGCGTGGCCTACGACCCCGCGATCGGCATCTTCCCGGTGGCCATGGAAGACATGGTGCTGAGCACCTGGAGCACCCACGCGATGGAGCAGCTGCTGTTCGGCGTCTTCCCGGTGGGTCCGAGCCCCTTCATGTACCTGGCGGGCACCAGCATGGCCGCCCCGCACGTGGCCGGCGCCGCCGCCCTGGTGCTCGCTCAGCGCGGCCCCATGGAGCCCGAGAAGCTCGCCAAGGTGCTCTACCAGACGGCGGACGACCTCGGCAAGGGAGGCATGAAGGCCCACTACGGCAATGGCCGCCTGAATGCTTACAACGCCGTTCATTCCAGCAAAAAATAACCCTCGATTCTCTCGTTAACTGGACGCTCGAGCGACGTATAACCCCGGTGGGTCGTCGCTCGAGCGTCCTTTTTGGGGGAATCATGCGTCCTTTCAAGCTACTGAGCCGCTACGCACCGCTGGCTCTGAT
>DATNQJ010000521.1:0-5541 GCA_036704085.1 Stenomitos sp. | reverse complement strand
GAGGACCTGATCGCGCTCCTGAAGGCGCGGCCGGGCCTGACGGGGCTGGTTCATGCCTTCGCGGGCCCCTGGGAGCTGGCCAGGCGCTACCTGGACCTGGGCTTCAAGCTCGGGATCGGGGGGATCGCCACCTGGCCAACGGCCCGCAAGCTGCAGGGAGCCGTGGAGCGGTGTCCGGCGGACGGGTACGTGCTCGAGACCGATGCGCCCGATCTGTCGCCCGAGTGGCGGCGGGGCGAGCGCAACGAGCCCCGGGAGATCGGGGCGATCGCCCAGGCGGTGGCCCGCCTGCGGGGTGAGGAGCCGGAGGCGGTCCTGGCGTCCTCGGATGCCAACGGGCGGGCCGTCTTTCAGTTGAAGGTGAAGTAGGAGTTCATGCGGATCGAGTTAGCGGAGCGGACCCGGATTCTGGTGGCGGACGAGGGCCTGGAGCGCCTGAAGAACGCCCATGTCCTGGTCGCGGGCGTCGGGGGAGTGGGCGGCTCGTGCGTCGAGGCCCTGGGCCGGGCGGGGGTCGGCACCCTGACCCTCATCGACTTCGACGTGGTGGCCCCGTCCAACTGCAACCGCCAGGTGGTGGCGCTCAACTCCACGGTCGGCCGCCGCAAGGTCGACGTCATGGCCGAGCGTCTGCGGGACATCAACCCGGACATCCAGCTCAACCTGATCGCCGAGCGCATCACTCCCCCGGAGGCGGCCGGCTACATTCCCGAAGGGGTGGACGTCGTCCTCGACTGCATCGACGCCCTCAGCTCCAAGGTGGGCCTCCTCAAGGCGGCCCAGGATCGGGGCCTCTTCGTGGTGTCCAGCATGGGGGCGGGTGCCCGGGTGAACCCCTCCTACATCAAGGTGGCCGACCTCTTCATGACCTACGGCTGCCCCCTTGCGACGGCCATGCGCAAGATGGCGCGCAAGAACGGCCTGACGAAGGGGATCCGGGCCGTCTTCTCCGACGAGCCGACGCTGCCGCACATCGAGCGGGAGTGGGTGCCCGGAGCGGGGCCGCAGAAGACCGTCAACGGGACGATCAGCTACATGCCGGGCCTCTTCGGCTTCTTCGTGGCCTCCGAGGGGATTCGCTACCTCCTGGGAGACGTCATCCTCCCGGAGAACCGGCGCTAAGCCAGGTTGTAGGAGTCCATCAGCGAGATGAGCTTCTGGCCGTACGAGGGATCGGTCGCGTAGACCCCCGTGATGTTCTGAGCGAACTGCTTGGGGTCCTTGTTCCGGGAGTACACCTGCATGGCCTTGTCGTAGTACGACTTCTGGAAGACCTTGCCGTGCTCCAGCACCGCCTGGTTGAAGTTGTCGTACTTCGCGAAGTTGGCCTGGATGGTGATGTAGCGCCCGTTCTCCCACTCCTGGGTGCTCTTGCTGACGGTGCCGGCCGGGCCTTGGCCCTTGATGCCGAAGATGTTGTAACCCCCGATGGCATGCTGGCCCCAGCCGGACTCCAGGGCCGCCTGGGCGAGGGTGACGGCGGCCGGCACCCCGTACTGCCGTTCGGCGGCTTCGGCCGCAGGCCGCAGGGCGTTGAAGAACGCGCGCTTGTTGGCTTCACCCAGGGCCTTGAGCTGTTCGGGCGTGATCGTGCCGAGCTTCGCAGCGCGGAAGCGCTCGACGGTATCGTGAAAGCGATTGAGCAGGCTGGTCATGACCGCGGCAGGGGCCGCAGGCTTGGCCGGCGCCGCAGGCGCCGGGGCGGGGCTGGACCCGCCGGGCAGCTTCAGGACCTGGCCCGGACGGATCAGGTTGGGATTATTGAGGACGTCGCGGTTCAGGTCGTAGATCTCGCGCCAGCGGTTGCCGTTTCCGAGGGTACGCTGGGCAATCTTGGAGAGGCTGTCTCCTGACTGCACGGTGTAGCTGCCGCCGCCCGCTCGAACGAAGGAGTCGCCCGGGATCTGCGGCGCAGGAGCGGAGGCCTCGTCAGCGACGCGCTGATGCAGGCGGGTCAAGATGGATTGATAGGAACCGTTGGATCCGGCACCCGCTTCACGGACGGCCATGGGTCCTGCTCCTTTCCCTGGGACACACGTTGAGGGGGTTATCGCCCACCCGGCTCCAGATCCGGTAAACCGTGGGTGAAGGCCTCTTTAACTCTTGGAAAAGCTCGCCGCTTGAGCGCCTTAAGCGTCTGTGGAGGGCGGGAGTTGGCTCAGAGTGATGATTGTTTGGAAGTCTGTACATGTGACATAAAAAGGTTTATATGTAATAAGGTCGACTTCTTGATAAAGGAGACCAAGATTTGCCGCAACCACTTCGACATGTCCTTGGCACCTTGTTACTGACCGGAACCCTGTTCATGGGCGGCTGTTCGGCGACCTCGCAGCTGGCTCCTGCGGTCACTGCCTCGACGGGTCGCGCCACGCTGGTCCTCAACCCCGAGCTCAGTTCGTTGGGGCGTATGCGGACCCAGGCCGTGGTGCCCCGCCTGACCGCCGACGACGTGGACCACGTCCGCGTCCAGCTCATGCAGGTCGCAGGAGACTCCTGGCAGGCCGTGCGAGATGAAAACGGCCCCCTGGCGATCTGGGTGAAGCGTTCGGATCTCAATCGCCCGATCGTACTGTCCCAGCTCCACCCTCAGACCCACTACCAGGTCTTTGCCTGGGCCTACAAGGCACCGGATGAGATCAACGACAACCTCATCAGCGTCGACTCCCCGCTCGACGTGATGGTCGGAGACGACGATCGCCCGACGGTGGCTCCCTTGCGCATCCAGCTCAAGGACGTTGTCTTCAACGGTAAGGCCACACTTCCCTCTTTCGATATCCGACCGGGTGGCTACGCACCGGATGGCGTCGAAAGCGTCACGATGACCCCTATGGAGTGGCAAAAGGTCGATTCGCTCGCCCTCACGTTGAGCGGCTTCGAGGGGGACAGGATGAGCCAGCGAGCGGCCGAACCGGACGGTGAGCCGGACGCCCACCTGCGTTTATCCCTCGATTTGCCGCAGGGCGCCAACATACGAGCCATTTCACTTTATGCCGTCGACGCGGAGGGAGCCTACGTCCCCGGCCAGTACTGGACGACCTGGAACTATGACGATCCGCAGGATCGGTTGCTCGGGGTCGCCCAAGGCGAACAACTTCTCAACACCGGCTTCGTGATGAGGCTCGGCGATTTCGGAGGTCCCACGCTGTTCGACCTTTACGCCCATTCCTCGGGGGATTTCTTGCCAGGTAAGACCTACGAGGTCGACGTCATCCTCAGCAACGGCAGCGGCTACTGGAACACCTATACCTTTCCCGCTCAGCAGGAGGTCACGCCATGAGTCAGCTGGTCACAACGGTTTGCCTGTCAATAGTTGCCACGGCGGCGGTGGGCTGCACGATGCTACCGGGCTTGGAATTGACGTCGGGAAGCTCTTCCTTGCAGATCCTGCCGCAGATCCAGGCGGGGGGCTATCATGCCCAGGCCCTGGTCTCGCCGTGGACGGTCCAGGACGTCCACCACGTGGAAATCAGCGTGCTGGCCCTATCGGGGGCAGGCGAGGAGAGTCCGGCGCTGCAGGGCGGGAGGCCCCTCACGCAGGATTTGCCCAAGGAGGCCCTGGGAAGTGCCTTCACCGTGTCGGGCCTCGCCCCCCATTCGCGTTACCGGCTGCGTGCCCGGGCTTACAAGTCGGCAGGCAGCCTACCCGCTGACCTGATCAGCACGGAAACCGCGTTCGTGGATGTGACGGTCTTGGCCGATGATCGGCCGGCGGTAGCCACCCTCTCGATCCCCCTCAAGGACGTCCCCTTCGATGGTCGGGGGACGGCTCCGTCCATGGACATTCTTACGGGACACCTGGCACCGGTGGGGACCGAGAGCCTGCAACTCGGCGTACCGGCGGAATAGGAGGGGCCATGCATCTTCGTTCAGTCGTCATCGCCTGCTGCCTCTTCTTGGCGGGCTGCGCCGCCACGCCGTCGACCATGCCGTCGAGCATCCCGAGCCAGGGCCATTCCTTACTGGTTCGGCCGTACCTCACCGCTTCCCGGTTGACTCAGAGCCTGGTTCCGACAAGGACCGTTGACGACATCGACTACATGGTCATCATCCCGTTATTCGACCCAGGGGATGGCCAGTTCCACACCCTCTCGAAAACGACCGGCGAGCCCCTGGAAACCTTCGAGAGCGAGCAATGGGACTGGAGCCAAATCGTCCACGTCGGCAGATATATGCCTTGGATACGCTTCGACCAGCCCATTCAGATCAGTGGCCTCAAGGCCTTCGGACGCTACCGGATACAGGCCCTCGCATACGACCGCGCCGGGAGACTCCTCTCCCAGTCTGCAGGCTCCGCGTCGTCCGTCGATCTAACCCTCGCAGACGATGACACTACGCTCGTAGAGACCCCCTTGCCGGTCCAGCTGATGGATACGCCCTTTGGGGCCAGCTTCAATCTCACGCTGTCTCCCATTGGAGACATCAATCGCCTGGAATCGGTAACAGTCACGATCAAGCGCGTCGTGTCGGGTTCGGAGACCGTCCAGGTGGCCACCTACTCGCTCCAACCGTTTGAGTTACTGACGTCCCTTCGCGTCGCCCACCTCAATGCCCAGACCCGGTACGTCGTCGACATCGAACCCCACGTCGTGGATGGCGGCCCCGCACCGGCGTCCCAAAGCCTGGAGGTCCAGGTGGACCGGGATGATGAGTTGCCTCAGCGAGAGGCCGTGATCGAACTTCCGGCTCTCTGAGGGAGGCAACTCCCGGCCGGTGGGAATCATTACACAGCTCTAAGAGGGCCTCGTAACACTGGATTGACGACTGCATGCTACGATAGGGGGCATGGCGACACGTAATAAGAAGAAGCGACAGGCCCAGATGCGCCGGCGGCGAGCCATGCTCGTACTCGGCCTGCTTGTAATCGTGGGGGTGGGCGGGACGTGGGTGATGCGGCGTGCCGCCGCCCCCGGTCATGCTCCGATGGCCTCCAAGGAGGTCGAGGTCGACCACAACTTCGAGATGATCCAGCAGACGTTCAAGGTCCAGCAAGCCATCGAGACCTACGTGCGGGATCACCAGGGGGCCGTCCCGGCCGACGCCCGGGCCTTCGATCGCGAGATCCTCAAGGGAGGTTATCTCGAGGGCAACAAGCTTCCTGCCTCGCCGTGGGGCGGCGAGCAGCCCGCCATGCTGCCCGTCACCGTCGCCATGCGCGGCGACCTGGGCCCCGCCCAGACCGAGCGCGAGATCAAGAGCGCCAACACCCTCGGCGCCCTCTGTTACGAGGCCATCGGCTCGGGCGAGTACCGTCTCTATGGCGTCGGGCGGAGCAAGGACGGCCAGGCCGCCGTCATCATCCAGCTGGGCTCCCCGCCGAAGGCTCGCTAAACCAAATCGAAAGGGCGGCTACTCTTGGAGTAGCCGCCCTTTCAATTGAGTTGGAGGCCTGTGCCCGGGGACCTACTTCAGATCCTCGGCGCCCTGGATCCGGCCGACGGCCGGCGCCAGCACGGTGGGGTTCGCCTTGACCGCGTCCAGCGCCGCATCCCGGAGGAGGAGGCCCAGCGCACGGTAGTTCTTCCCCTTGGTGAAGAGCTGGTG
>DATNQJ010000520.1:0-3283 GCA_036704085.1 Stenomitos sp. | reverse complement strand
TGGTAGGCCAGGGGATCGTGCGGCGCCAGCTTCAGGATCTGGTGGTACTGCTCTACGGCTTCCTTGAGCTTGCCCGACTCGGCCAAGAGGTGCGCCAGGTCGAAGCGCAGATCCAGGTCCTGCGGCATCAGCTCCAGGGCGTGGGTGACCTCCTTGAGGGCGCCCTTGCGATCGCCCCTGATCAGGAGCATGTTCGCCAGGTTGTGGTAGGCGTTGCCGTTGGTCGGATCGTGCTGGATGGCGAGCCGGTACTCGCGCTCGGCTGCCCGGGCGTCGCCCTTTCGCTCCATGAGGAAGCCCAGGTTGTTGTGCGCGAAGCTGTGCTTGGGGTCGTACTGGAGCACCTCCGCGTACAGCCGCATGGCCTCGCCGAACTCGCCCTTCTGCTCCCGGGACCAGGCCAGCTCGAAGCGCGCGTCCACGTCGTCGGGGTCCTGATCCAGAACCTGCAAGAGCTCGCGGATGGCCTCGTCCCACTCGCCCTGCTGCTCATAGGCCCAGGCCAGGTGCAGCCGGGCCTCCGTGTCGCCCGGGTCGGACCGCAGGGCCGTCTGCAGGGGCGGGATCGCCCCCTCGAAGTCGCGCTTCTCGATGAGCGCCGAGCCCAGGTTGTAGAGGGCATTGAGGTTGCGCGGGTTGCTCGCGAGGGCCTTGCGGTACTCGGCGATCGCTTCCTCGATCCGCTCCTGCTGGAAGTAGATCCAGCCCAGGTGGTTGTGACCCCACGAGTCGCCGGGCAAGCGCTTGAGCAGTTCGTGGATCTGGGCCTCTGCCTCGCCGAGTTCGCCCGCTTGCTCCAGGGCCCAGGCCAGGTGGCTGCGCGCGTCGATGTCGCCGGCGTCGAACTCGAGGGCCCGGCGGAACAGCCCGATGGCTGCACGCATGTCCTCCTGGCCCGCCGCCATCATCCCGAGCAGGCGATAGGAGGCCGGGTGCTCCGGGAAGACGGAGAGCGCTTCTTTGACCATGCGCTCGGCCTCGTCCAGGTCCCCGCGCAAAAAGGCACGGTTCGCCTGGAAGGCGATGGTGTCCGCCTCCTCGCGCTGCTTTTCCTTGTGCTCGACCTGCTGGGCGATCCGGCTCTGGAGCTGGGAGCTGGCGGTCTTGCCCATGCAGGACAGCGACATGGCCAGGTCTTGGTGCGGCAGCGACCAATCGGGCTTGGCCTCGATGGCGCGCTGGAAGGACTGGCAGGCCGACTCGAAGTCGCCCTTCTCGAAGTAGATGGCCCCCACGCCCTGAAGGGCCATGGCGTTGTCCGGCGCGAGCAGGAGCGCCTGCTTGAAGGCCGCGAGCGCCCCGTCCAGGTTGCCCGCGAAGAAGAGCATGGTGCCGAAGTCCACGTGCGCCTGCACGTTGTCGGGATCGAGCGAGAGGCCCTTCTTCTGGGCGGTGACGGCCTCGGGCATCTGGCCGAGCTTCTCGAGCGCCCAGGCCAGGCCGAAGTAGGCGTCCGCGTAGTTGGCATCGGCCGCGAGCGCCGCCCGGTACTCGCGCACGGCCGCCCCCAGGTCGTTCTTCTCGGCCTGCACCTCGCCGAGCACGTAGTGCGCCTCGGCGTAAGCCGGGTCGCGCTTGAGGGCGAGCCTGAGCGCGAAGGTCGCGTCGTTGAGCTGGCCGCGCTCCAGGTACTCGCTGCCGATCCGAGTCAGCTCGTCGGGCGTCGAGTCCGGGGTCGGACCGATCAGGGGGCCCTGGCCGGGCATGGAGTGCATCGGACGCTTCGGTGCCATGAAGACCATGATACCAGGTTCCGGCAGGGCTCATGGCAGGCTGCCGCCACCTCTGGTAACATGGGCGCCCCAAATCCCCCGGCTGAGCGAAAGGAGACCCCATGCGCGACCAAATCGAAAGTCTTGTGAACCAGCGGACTTGGGCCGTAGTCGGTGCCTCCAACTCCCATCATAAGTTCGGTCGACGCATCTTCGATCGCCTCAAGGCGCATGGCTACGAGGTCTATGCCGTCAACCCGAACGAGCCGCAGGGCCTCGACGACGGCTCCCCCACGTTCCCGAGCGTCCGGGAGCTGCCGGTGGTGCCCGCGGTCGTGGACGTCGTGGTGCCCCCCCAGTATGGCATCCAGGTGGTGGACGACTGCGTCGCCAAGGGCGTGACGGCCATCTGGTTCCAGCCAGGCGCCGAGTCCCGGGACGCGGTGGCCTACGCCGAGTCGAAGGGCCTGACGGTGATCTGGGGCGGTCCCTGCGCCATGGTCGAGGCCAAGCGCTGGAGCTAGTGAGGCATGGCGTCTTGACCGGGTATAAGAAGGGTCAAAGGAGCGCCATCGATGAAACAACGGACCGAGCAAGAGCTCGAACAGCTTGCCCAGAAGCTCATGATGACCGGTAGCAAGGTCTGCCCGGACTGCCAGCAGCCGACCCTGAAGGTGGTCTTCGACGCCAACTACCTCAAGGCGCGCTGCGGCAGCTGCGACTTCCGGTACGAGGATTACTTCGGCGGCTAGCCAAAAGGCGAGCCCGCGGGCTCGCCTTTTCCGTGGGGTCGTGGCGCCTAGTTCGAGAATGGCCGCAAGGCGTCGTGCATGATCGTCGAGACCGTCTTGTTGATGCGCTTGTAGATCGACGTGGACTTGAAGAAGCTTTCGCCCAGGAAATAGCCCCCCATCCCGATGAGGGCAGCACCGATGGTCAAGGGGCCGCCCGCCACGCCGAGCGCGGTCAGGGCCATGGTGCCGATGCCGCCCGCGACCGCACCTGCTGCACCGCCCACCATGCCGGTGGTCGTGTCCATGACGACCTTGGTGCCGGTGTCGCCCCAGCTCTGACGGCCGGTCATGGACCGGTAGCCGTTGGCGACCAGGGAGATGGCCCCCTGGAAGAGCGCCGAGCGCGTCCCCCAGGTCAAGGCCGTCTTGCCGAGGGCCTGGGCCGACGACCACAGCTTGGTCAAATCGAAGCTCTTGAGCGCCCCCCAGGCGCCCTGGACGTTGGGGAGAGCCTCCTGACCACCCTTGACCGCCGTGTTGGCCGCGTTGCCCAGCCGGCCCAGCATGGTCGCCGAATCGACCATCCCCGAGCTGCCGCTCGGAATGAAGCGGTCGAGGATGCTCTGCTTGGCCTGGGTGGTGGGAGCGGTACCAGCGGCAGTCACGGTGGAGCGAGTCACGGGCAGCGCAACGCTAGGCGTCATCGTCACGGGAGTGGTCATCGGGGGCCTCCTTTCACCGGGGGGACTTGTCTGGGATCTCGTTGTTAAAACCAAGTTAATTACTTAAGGGACGGTTAAGTTTCGGGAAAAAGTTGTCGCAGGCCCGTCCGGCCTG
>DATNQJ010000519.1:0-4636 GCA_036704085.1 Stenomitos sp. | reverse complement strand
CACGCCGTCGTCCACGGCCACGCCGATGGCCCCCTCGGGCAGGCGCCAGGCCGGATCGCCCTTGGCGAGCGTGATGGCCCGGGCGGCCACGTGCCGCGCGAGGGTCTCGGGATCCAGCCCCAGGGGCTCGGTGCCGGGCGGATGCACCTTCGCCTTGGCGGCGAGCACGCGCCCTGCGGCCTCGAAGACCCGCTCCTTGGAGAGCCGCCCGGACTGCGCCGCGTCGTACAGGGCCTCGAAGGTGACCACCGGGTTCGGGGGCATGAGGAGCATGTCGCAGCCGGCGGCGATGGCCTGAATGGCCGCCTCCGCCGGATCGACCGTGCGGGTGATGCCCCCCATCACCAGGGCGTCTGTGACGATCAGGCCGTCGAAGCCCATTTCCGCGCGCAGGACGCCCGTCATGATCCGGCGGCTCAGGGTCGCCGGCCGATCGGGAGCCTCCAGGGCCGGCACGGCCAGGTGCGCGGTCATGAGGCTCGCGGCCCCGGCGGCGATCGCCGCCTGGAAGGGCGGCCACTCGACCGCCTCCAGCCGGTTGCGATCGGCCCGGATCTGGCCCAGGCGCGAGTGCGAGTCGGTCTCGGTATCCCCGTGGCCCGGGAAATGCTTGGCGCAGGCGAGCGCTCCCTGGGACTGACAGCCCAGGACGAAGGCCTCCACCATCGCGGCCACGCGGAGCGGGTCGCCCCCGAAGCTGCGGATGTTGATGATGGGGTTCAGGGGATTGTTCGTCACGTCCGCGACCGGAGCGAGCACCCAGTTGATGCCCACGGACTGGGCCTCGCGGGCCGTCCATGCCCCGAGTTCGTAGGCATGCTCCGGCTCGGAGGCGGCGCCGAAGGCCATGGCCGTCGGGAAGACGTGCAGCCCCGATACCTGCTGACCCGCGCCGTGCTCCAGGTCGGCCGCCACCAGCAGGGGGATCCGGGCGATCGCCCGCAGGGCCGACAGGCGGCTTGCGACCTCGTCGCGCGTCCCGTGGAAGAGGATGTAGCCGCCCCAGCCGTAGCGCGCCAGATCCAGGCCGATCGCCGCGGCGTCGTAGGGGATGCCCTGGCGGTCTCCCCCGAACAGCGTGGGGCAGATCAGCTGGCCGATGGCCTCATGCAGGGTGAGCGACTCGACGGGGGGAAGGTGATCCATGGCTCCTCCTGAGAGACACCCTACCCGATTCCCGGACCGCTGCCAACCATGGGCGAAGGTGCTCGAAGAGATCGTCCGGCCGGGCCAAGCCACTCGGTCGATAGCGGGTTAGGGTAGGAGCGGAGGATGCCCCCATGACGCTAGCGAGTCTTCACCCCCTGGTGGTCCACTTCCCGATCGCCCTCTTGATCTCGGCCCTGGCCTTCGATCTGGTGGGCGTGCTCTGGAAGCGCGAGGCCTTCACGAGCGCCGGCTTCTACGCCCAGGTGCTGGGTGCGCTGGGGGCCATCGCCTCGGTGATCACGGGCAACCAGGCCGAAGAGGCGGTCGAGGACCTCAAGGGCCTCGCCGAGACGCTCGAGACCCACGAGCGGCTCGGGCAGATCAGCATGTGGGCCACCCTGCTCGCGGTGATCGTGCGCGGGTACCTGATCCGCCGTGCGCCCCTGGGGCCCCGGCTGCGCGCGGCCATGCTCGTCGTCAGCCTCGCGCTCGCCCTCTTGGTCGCAGCCAGCGGCTTCTACGGCGGCAAGCTGGTCTACGAGTTCGGAGCCGGAACGGACCCGGTCATGCGGACCCTCAGCCCCGAGGCCGGCCGCTGATCGGCCCCTACGGGGTCGCCAGGCGCCGAATTGTCGGCGCCACCGCCCGGTAGTCATAGGCGGAACGCCGTCCCGAGGGCCAATCCGGAGGGTAGTAGGGCGCCTGGTGCAAGGCCTCGGCAAAGGCGTTGAGCGCTGGCAGGTGCTCCTGGGCCTGGGGGTAGCTCAGGCCCATCTGGAACATCTCGGCTGCCGCATCCTTGGTGCTCCAGCCGTCGGCCACGCGCAGCATGGCCGCGAGCACTCCCGTGCGGCCGATCCCGCCGGCGCAGTGCCAGAGGGCCACCTCGTGGCGCGTCCGGGCCGTCCGGATGAAGCGGAAGAAGCGCTCGACCTGGTCGGGACTGGGCGCATGGCCGTCCTCGATAGGCAGGCGCTCGAATCGCATGCCGGCGGCAAGGGCGGCCGCCTGGTCCTCGGCGGATTCCGAGCGAAGGTTCAGGACCGCCCCCACCCCGTACTTGCGCCTCAAGGCCTGGTAGACCGAGCGGACGGCCGTCTGGTCGTGCGGATCGTCGGAGGCCAGGTGGTTGCCGTCGACCACCACGGCCCCCGAGCGCAGCAAGGCCCCCGGCACCACCCACGCCAGCCGGTACACCACCCGGGCATCCCCGGCAATGGGTTGTGAATAGGGACGAGCCGCCAGGAGGGGGGCCTGCAAGGCCAACCACACGGCGAGAACCATGGCGACGAACGGCACTTCAAACCCTCCCAGGGAATTATCGCCGCTCGGCGGGTCCCTCGTCTAGGGATGGAGCGGCACGAGCCCCTCGGGCAAGGGCTGATCGGTCAGCCAGGCGCGGACCATGGCCGCGAAGCGATCCGGATCCTCCAGGTTCCAGCTGTGGCCGAGCCCCTGGGCGATCGCCCCCTGCGCGTGCGGCAAGGCCCCCACGAGATCCTGGGCCGACTGTCGGATCACGGGCCGCTCCAGCTCACCGGCCACCACCAGGGTCGGCACCGCGACCTGCGCGAGGCCATCGGGCAAGCGAAAGCCTAGATTCCTCTGCTGGACCGCCCGGCGGAAGGTCCCCATCGTCAGGCGCCGCGTGTCGGCGACAACCTCGGCCCGGAAGCGCTCCGGGATCCGGTTGGACCGCATCGAGGCCTCGACCAGGAAGCGCGCGTTACGCAGCGGCATGTAGGCCCGCAAGGTGAGCTCGGCCAGCGACCGCGAGAGGGGACCCGTCGCCCCAGGCGACGGGCGAACCAGGGTGCCGCTGAGCACCGCGCGGCCCACCCGGTCCGGAAAGCGGGCGATCAGCTCGCAGGCGACCTGAGCCCCCAGCGAGATCCCGACGACGTGGGCCCGGCTGTAGTGGGCATGCTGCTCGATGAGGCGCGCCAGCTGCTCGGCGGACTTCTGGATCGAGAAGGGGCGCTCGCGCTGGCTCTTGCCGTGCTCGGGCAGATCGGGCACGAGGTGATGGTACTCGGGCATGCGATCGATCTGCGGGCGCCACATCCACCCGCTCATGCCCCCGCCGTGGAGCCACAGGATCGTCTCCCGGGCCGCGGGGTGCCACTCCTCATAAAACAGCGCCATCGGACCTCCCTCGGCAGGCGTTCGACTATTCTAGCTTACCAAGAGCGTCTCTTCGGCATACCGGACGGCCGAGGGCCGGCGCGGCGGCAGCCATGCGAGCAGCAGCGTCAGGATGCCGACGCGGCCCACCAGCATGGTGGCGGTCAGCAACAGCTTGCCCGCATCCGACAGGTGGCCCGTGATCCCCATGGACAGCCCCGCGTTGCCGAAGGCCGAGAAGACCTCGAAGAGCACGGCGAAGAAGGGGAAGGGCTCGACGAGGATCATCAAGGCCGTAACCAGCACCACCCAGGCGCCGGACAGGAAGACGACCGCGAACGCCTTGCGCACCGTATCCGGGTCGATCCGCCGCTTGAGGTGGTAGAACTCGACCTCTTCCTGGCCCCGCAGGGTGGCCCAGATGGCGGCCCCCACCACGGCCATCGTCGTGAGCTTGACGCCGCTCGCCGTCCCGCCGGGGCCCGCCCCGACGAACATCAGGACCACGGTCCAGAGCAGGCTGACCTGCGTCATGGCCCCCACCTCGATGGTGGCAAAGCCCGTCGAGCGGGGCTGGACCGCCATGAAGAAGGCGTTCAAGGCCTGCCAAGGGGGACCGAGGGCGCCCAGCGTCCGGGGGTTGGGGGCCTCAGCCACCCAGTAGAGGAGGGTGGTGACGAGCAGGAGAAAGGCCGTCATGCCGAGCACGACCCCGATGAGCAGGTTCCAGCGGGCCTTCGGCGGGCGACCGAGCACATAGCGGCTCACCAGCTCGCGGTTCACCGCGAAGCCCAGGCCCGAGACGATGATGAGCCCCGCGAGGACCAGGAGGAAGAGCGGGTCCTGGCGCCACGGGAGGAGCCCTTCGGGATACAGGGGAAAGCCCGCGTTATTGAAGGCCGCCACCGTGTGAAACAGGGCCACGAAGAGCCCCTTGCCCAAACCGTACCGGGGAATCGTGCGGATGCTGAGCAGGAGGACTCCCAGGAACTCGACGGTCGCCGTGAAGCGGACGATCGACAGCACGAAGGCCGCCAGTCCGTGCAGGCCGGGCTGCTCGAGCACCTCCTGGAGGTGCAGGCGATCGCGCAGGGAGAGGCGCTGTCGCACCAGCAACAGGCTCAGGGTGAAGATCGTCATATAGCCGAGCCCCCCGAGCTGGATGAGGCCGATCAGGAAGCCCTGGCCCCAGGGGGTGTACATGGAGCTGACGTCCGTGAGGGAGAGCCCCGTGGTGAAGACGGCCGAGGCCGCCATGAAGAGGTCGTCCACCAGGGGATGATCGGTCGCGCGGCTCACGGGCAGGTGGAGCAGCTCGGCGCCGATGACGAGGATGGCCGAGAAGCCGAGGAGGACCACCTGG
>DATNQJ010000518.1:0-3041 GCA_036704085.1 Stenomitos sp. | reverse complement strand
TCTCGTTCTGGAAACTCGCCTAAATGCAGGCGTGGCACGAAGTTGAGGCCGATTACAGGGATAATTACTGACCGAAAACCGTACTACGTAGGTGATAATGGCTCTCAGCTTGGAACACGGCACGAAACCAACCGCAACGTCCCATGGCATGACGCTTTGAGGGGGGTGGGGCCGAGGATCCGAGGAACTGGTCTCCAACATTCAACTAGCAGGGAGGAAGACATGATAATCGGCATTCCCGCCGAGACGTGGCCTGGGGAGACCCGCGTTGCCGCCACCCCCGAGACGATCAAGAAACTGATCGGGGCGAAGCACCGCGTCGTCGTGCAATCGGGCGCCGGTGCCGGCGCCAGCATCCCGGACGAGGCCTACCAGCAGGCCGGCGCGGAAATCGGCTCGGCCGCCGATGCGCTCGGCTGCGAGATGGTCCTGAAGGTCCGCCGCCCCTCGGACGAGGAGCGCGCCCAGATGAAGCCCAAGGCGGTGCTCATCGGCATGCTCAACCCGTTCGACACCGACAACATCCAGGCGATGGCCGCGCACACCTTGAGCGCCTTCGCCCTCGAGGCGGCCCCGCGCATCACCCGCGCGCAGTCCATGGACGTGCTGTCCTCGCAGGCCAACATCGCGGGCTACAAGGCCGTGATGCTCGCCGCCAACCTCTACCAGCGCTTCATGCCCATGCTGATGACCGCAGCGGGCACCGTAAAGGCGGCCCGCGTGCTCATCATGGGCGCCGGTGTCGCGGGCCTGCAGGCCATCGCGACCGCCAAGCGTCTCGGGGCCGTCATCGAGGCCTCCGACGTGCGTCCGGCCGTCAAGGAGCAGGTCGAATCGCTCGGCGCGAAGTTCATCGACGTGCCGTTCCTGACCGATGAGGAGCGCGAAATCGCCCAGGGCGTCGGCGGCTATGCCCGTCCCATGCCCCCCGACTGGATGCGCCGCCAGGCGGAGCTCGTGCACGAGCGTGCCAAGCAGGCGGACATCATCATCACCACCGCGCTGATCCCGGGCCGCAAGGCTCCGACGCTCATCAGCGAGGAGACGGTGAAGTCGATGAAGCCGGGCTCGGTGATCGTCGACCTGGCGGTGGAGCAAGGCGGCAACTGCCCCCTGTCCGAGGCAGGCAAGACCGTGACGAAGTACGGCGTGCACATCGTGGGCGAGACCAATCTGCCCGCCCTGGTGGCAGCCGACGCCTCGTCCCTGTACGCCCGCAACGTGCTCGACTTCCTGAAGCTCATCGTCGACAAGGAGGGGAACCTCGCCATCAACCGCGAGGATGAGATCGTCGCCGCGACGCTGCTGTGCGCCGACGGCGAAGTGCTCAAGAAGTAGCGAAGGGCTGGAAACGCAATGGAAATCAACCATACCATCACCAACCTCATCATCTTCGTGCTGGCGATCTACGTGGGCTACCACGTCGTCTGGAGCGTCACGCCCGCTCTGCACACGCCCCTGATGGCCGTCACCAACGCGATCTCGGCCATCATCATCGTCGGCGCCATGCTCGCCGCCGGGCACACCACGGGGATGATCGGACAATCCATGGGCGTCTTGGCCGTTGCCTTGGCCGCTGTCAACGTGTTTGGCGGCTTTTTGGTCACGCAGCGCATGCTCGAGATGTTCAAGAAGAAAGAAAGTAAGCCGCGCACCAGCGGCGAAGGAGCCGCAAAATGAGCATGAACCTCGTAGCCCTGCTCTACCTGATTGCGTCGGTTTGCTTCATCCAGGCGCTCAAGGGTCTCTCGCACCCGGCGACCGCCCGGCGCGGTAACACGTTCGGCATGACGGGGATGGCGATCGCCGTCCTGACGACCATCGCCCTGGTCGTCACCCACCGTACCGACGCCTCGCCCCTCGGCATGGGCCTCGGCCTCATCGGCGCGGGCCTGGTGGTCGGCGGCGGGATCGGCGCCACGCTCGCCAAGCGGGTCGAGATGACCAAGATGCCCGAGCTGGTCGCGGCGATGCACTCGCTGATCGGTCTGGCCGCGGTCGCCATCGCCATCGCGGTCGTCTCGGAGCCCTCGGCCTTCGGCCTCACCACCGGCGCCGACATCCCCGTGGGTAACCGCGTGGAGCTGTTCATCGGCACCTTCGTCGGCGCCATCACCTTCTCCGGATCGGTGATCGCGTTCGGCAAGCTGTCGGGCAAGTACAAGTTCCGGCTCTTCCAGGGCGCTCCGGTGGTCTTCAAGGGTCAGCACCAGCTGAACCTCTTGCTGGGCCTCACCATGATCGGCTTCGGCATCGCCTTCGCCGTCACCCAGCAGTGGCTGCCCTTCCTGGTGATGCTCGCCATCGCCTTCGTCCTGGGCGTCACCATGATCATCCCCATCGGCGGCGCGGACATGCCCGTGGTCGTCTCGATGCTGAACAGCTACTCGGGCTGGGCGGCGGCCGGTATCGGCTTCTCGCTCAACAACTCGATGCTCATCATCGCGGGCTCGCTGGTCGGCTCGTCGGGCGCCATCCTGTCCTACATCATGTGCAAGGCGATGAACCGCTCGTTCATCAGCGTCATCCTCGGCGGCTTCGGCGGCGAGGCCGCGGAGGCGGGTGCGGCGGGCGGCCAGGTGCAGCGCAGCGTCAAGTCCGGCTCGCCGGACGATGCGGCCTTCATCATGGGCAACGCCGAGACGGTCATCATCGTCCCGGGCTACGGCCTGGCGGTGGCCCGCGCCCAGCACGCCCTCAAGGAGCTCACCGAGAAGCTCATCCACAACGGCGTCACCGTCAAGTACGCCATTCACCCGGTGGCGGGCCGCATGCCCGGCCACATGAACGTCCTCTTGGCCGAGGCCGAGGTCCCCTACGACCAGGTCTTCGAGATGGAGGACATCAACAGCGAGTTCGGCCAGGCGGATGTGGTCCTGGTGGTGGGCGCGAACGACGTCGTCAACCCGGCCGCGAAGACCGACCCCAAGTCGCCCATCGCGGGGATGCCCATCCTGGACGCCTACAAGGCCAAGACCGTCATCGTCAACAAGCGCTCGATGGCCTCCGGCTACGCGGGCCTCGACAACGAGCTCTTCTAC
>DATNQJ010000517.1:0-3893 GCA_036704085.1 Stenomitos sp. | reverse complement strand
TATTCGGGAGGCGTCGCCTTTGCCAGGGCCGCCGAGCAGGCCGTGCGGCAGACGCGCTTCAAGCCGGCCCTCCGGGAGGGAGTGGCCGTCGCGTGCAGCGTGAAGGTCCCCATCGAGTTCTCGCTTGCCGAGGTGTCCCGTGAAACGCCGTAACCTAGTAGCGATCGCCCTCCTCCTCGTCCTCCAGGCCCCGGCCTTGGCGGCGACCATCGAGGGGGTGGTGCGGGAGCGCGGGAGCGATCGCCCCCTCGCCGGAGCCGTCGTCACGGTGGTGGGGACGGGCCGTTCGGCCACCACCGACCATACGGGCGCCTTCCACCTGGAGGGCGTTCCTTCCGGTCGCCGCATCCTCAAGGTCGAGGCTCCGGGCTTTCTCTCCTTCGTGGCCAAGGACCTGCCCTTCGACGACGTCCGACCCATCCAGGTGAAGGTCGCGCTCAAGCCGGGTGTCGTCACCGCCGATCGCCAGGTCGTCTCGGGCACGCGTCCCTCGCGTATCGCCCAGACCGAGACCAGCCGCCGCACCATCACGGCCGAGGAGGTCACCAAGGTCGCCGGCGCCCGCAACGATCCCATCCTCGCGGTCACCACCACGGCGGGCGTCAACACCGGGGGCTTTTCGGGGGCGCCCATCGTGCGTGGCGGCGGCCCCAACGACAACCTCTACTACCTGGACAACATCGAGATCGGCAACCCCTTCCACTTCGGCGGGCTGGTGAGCGTCTTCAACGCCAACACCCTCTCGAAGGTCGACCTCTACACGGGGGCCCTGCCCGCCCGTTACGGCAACGTCATGTCCGCCGTCATCGACGTGGAGACCCGCCAGCCGAGGACCGACGGTTACCATGGCGTCTTCGACGGCAACCTCTTGTTCTCGGAGGGGCTGTTCGAAGGCCCCCTGGTCGGAGGATCGTCATTCTTCGTGGCGGGCCGGCGCAGCTACATCGACTTGCTGGCGAGCCGGGCCTTCCCGGCCTTCACGGTCTTCCCCCGCTTCACCGACTTCCAGGCCAAGGTGGCCACTCCCCTGCCCGGAGGAGGGCATGTCGAGGCCGAGTCCATCGGGGCCCAGGATGCCCTGTCCATGGTGCTCGAGAACGGCGGCGTCACCCGCGGCTTCGGGAGCATCTCCGCGGACACGGGCTACCGCAGCACGGGCGCCAACTGGCGCCAGCCCCTCGGCGAGAATGCCGCCAACCGCCTGACCCTCAACTACCAGGAGCCCTACACGGACTTCCAGCTCGGACGGCTCGTCAACGTCAAGGACTACCGCTACCAGTGGACGGCCTCGGACGAGCTCGCATGGCACCTCAACGACCAGCACGAGCTTCATTCGGGCTTGCGCTACGACACCATCAACTTCCTGAGCCGGCGCGTGCAGCCCGACACCTCGAGCCTGCGCAATCCGAACCAGTCGCGTCAGAAGCCCCCCACCGCAGAGGAACTCGATGCCCTGCCGAAGCTCACGACGGACACCACGGGCAATGAGAAGGTCTACGGGGCCTACGTCGAGGATGCCTGGAAGCCCATCGATCCCCTGACGCTTTCGCTCGGGGCGCGTTACGACAAGCTGCAGAGCACCAACGAGGATCACCTGGCCCCGCGGCTCGGGGCGAGCTGGCGGCCGGATCCCGACACGACCCTGCGGCTGGGCTACGGCCAGCAGTTCCAGTACGCGAGCCCGACCCAGCTCTTGCCGGGCGTCGGCAACCCGAACCTGGCGGCGGCCTTTTCACGGGACTACGTGGCGGGGATCGATCGCCAGCTCTCGGATCCGCTCTTTGGTCGCCTGGAGGTCTACCACCGGGACCTGTTCGGGCTGGTCATCTCGGACCCGATCCAGCACTACACCAACCTGGGCTCGGGGCGCTCGGACGGTGCCGAGCTCACGCTCGAACTCGCGGATACCGCGGGCTGGAGCGGGGCCCTGGCGCTCACCTATTCGCGCACGTTCCGCTCGCGCCCGGACAAGGGAGAGCTACCCTACGACTACGATCAGCCCTGGATCGCCAACCTGACCGTGCAGGCTCCCAAGCTCTGGGAGTGGAGCCCGTCCTTGCGCCTGCGCTATGCGACGGGCCGTCCCTACACTCCGGTCGTCGGGCGCACCCAGACCCCGACGGGCTACGAGCCCATCAACGGTCCGGAGAATTCGCGCCGCTACCCCGACGGGATCACCTGGTCCGCGCGGGTCGAGCGCCCGGCCGGGATGTTCGGCCTCGACGGGCGCTTCTACTTCGAGATCACGCAGCAGCGCGAGGTGCTTGCCGTCGACTACGGCGAGAACTACGAGAAGATCGACGACCCGACCTACAACTACGGCATCCCGGCAATCCCGTACCTGGGCTATCAGCTGCGCTTCTAGCCTAGAGGGTGATCGTCACGCTGGCGGTGGTGTTCAGGCCAGGCATGAGGCTCACCGTGGCATCGACCGTCTTGGTGCTGTTGGGCTGCCATTCGGGGGGGCGGTCGCTGTGATCGAGGTCGGACGGATCCCTGTGGGGAAGGCCTGGAGCGTGCTCGCGGGTGGCCTGATGCCATGGCGGACTTCGTATGGTATACTTGCTTGCTGCCAAGCAAGTAGTTGGAGGGTCCGATGAGCGAGCAGGGTAAAGTCAAGGTTCGGGACGCTGAGCGAACCCGCCGGCTGGTCCTGGATGCGGCAGAGCAGCTCTTTGCGGAACGCGGCTTCGGCGGTTGCACCCTCAAGGAGATCGGCGAACTCGCCGGTGTTTCGCGCGGGACGCCGGCGTACTTCTTCGAGTCCAAGGAGCAGCTTTACCAGGCGGTGCTGTCGCGTGCCTTCGATCGGATCGACGCGGTGTTCGCCACCCTCCGCGATAGCCTGCCAGCCGATGGCGCGGGGCCCGAACGGTACCTCGCCGAATTCGTCGGCGGATACGTCGATTTCCTCGCGGCCAACCCCTCCTTCGTGCGTCTGGTCGAGTGGGAGTCTCGGACGGGCGGAGACTTCTTGCCGCGTATCGCCCCGCATCTGGCGATGATCCAGGAAGGCCTCGGCCTCGTGAACGTGCAACTGGCGAGCGGATCCATCCGGCCGATGGATCCCATGCAGGTACTCTTGAGCGTCATGGGGCTGTGCTGGTTTCCGTTCTCCCAGGCCGACACCCTCATGCGGACTCTGGCCCAGGATCCCGCCGATCCAAGCTTCGTAGAGGCCCGCAAGCGCCACATCCTCGATCTCTTGCTCAACGGCTTGAACGCTCGATAACGAAAGGAGCCGCCGGTGGCTGAAATGACGAACGCTTCGACTCGGAGTGTGATCATCGGAGCTGGGCTCGCGGGCCTCACCGCCGCGACCCTGCTCGCCCGAGCGGGGGTTCGGGTCCGCGTGCTGGAGCTTTCCCCCAAGCCGGGAGGTCGGGCTCTCTCGCAGGTCAAGGAGGGCTACTGCCTCAACATGGGGCCACACGCCCTCTACCGAAAGGGCCATGCGGCCCGGATCCTCGCGCGCCTCGGGGTGGAGCCGCGCGGTCGCGTACCCTCCCTTGTGGGGCAAGCCCTGAACGCGGGCCGGAGTTGTGCTTTGCCGACCGGCGTGGGCTCGCTCATGACAACCTCGCTGCTAACGCTTGGGCAAAGGCTCGAAGCCATGGGCCTCATGGGGCGCATGATGGCGGCCGACCCATCGCTATTCGAGGGCATGAGCCTTGACGAGTGGCTGGAGAAGTATGCCCGTCATCCGCAGGTTCGAGAGCTCGTGCGGGCCCTGATTCGCCTGAGCACTTACGCGGCGCAGTCCCGCTACCTGAGCGCTGGAACGGCGATCGCCCAGTTCCAGCTCGCGTCGCACGGGGTCAGGTATGTCGACGGCGGCTGGCAGTCCCTCGTCGACGGCCTGCAGACGGCAGCCGAAGCGGCGGGAGTGCGGC
>DATNQJ010000516.1:0-5335 GCA_036704085.1 Stenomitos sp. | reverse complement strand
GAGGACGTCCTGGAGGCTCGGCGCGTCCCGGTTCACGTCCTTGCAGGCCGGCACCTTGCAGTCGAGCACGCGCAGGGGATTGGTGTCCATGCGATCCAGGCAGGTCTCGCAGTAGTCCGCCTTGCGCTCGTGGAAGTAAGCGACGAGGCGATCGCGATAGGCCGGCCGGCAGTTCTCGCAGCCGAGGCTGTTGAGCTCGACGCGGAGGTTGGGGACCTCGAGGTCCTTGAAGACGTCGAGGGCGAGCGTGATGACCTCGGCGTCCGCCTTGGGATCGGCCGAGCCGAGCACCTCGACGCCGATCTGGTTGAACTGGCGCTGGCGGCCCGCCTGAGGGCGCTCGTAGCGGAACATGGGGCCGCCGTACCAGAGCTTCACGGGGCTCGGCATGGTGGCGTACAGCTTGCCCTGGAGGTAGGCGCGGACCACGCCCGCGGTGCCCTCGGGGCGCAGCGTCACGGAGCGATCGCCGCGGTCGGTGAAGGTGTACATCTCCTTGGAGACGATGTCGGTCGCCTCGCCGATCCCGCGGGCGAAGAGCTCGGTCGCCTCGAAGATGGGCGTGCGGATCTCGAGGTAGTGATAGCGATGGAAGCTCCGCCGCGCCGCCGCCTCGATCCGATTCCACAAGAGCGACTCGGGCGGCAGGACGTCCCGCGTCCCGCGCTGGGCGCTAATCATGTTGGCCACGCCAGACCTCTTTCTACGTCGATTCTCAAACAAACGCCCTCACCCCGGAGGAGTGAGGGTGGAACTCCCGTGGGGGCGTTTCCGCTAGTCCCCGAAGGCGCGCTGCAGGTACCAGCCGCTCCAGAAGAGCAGCAGGCCCATGAAGAACGTGCTCATCTCCGGACCCATGCCCTTGGTGACTCCCAGGTAGAGCGCCCATGGCATGTGCATCATGCCGACGAGCATCAGCCCCCCCGAGATGACTTTCTTGCCTCCCACGCTGCGGTGTCCCCCTTGGCATCCTGAACCACGCCGGCCTTCTAGATTATCCCTGAAAGCTTGCCGGGGGCAACCGATGGTTGCCCCCGGCTCGACCTTAAGGCTTCTGCATGAAGCCGATGATGCCCTGCACGGTCGTGTCGCGCTTGAGGGCCGCGAGCGACTCGGTCAGGGGAATGCCCTTGGGGCATGCGCGCACGCAGTTCTGCGAGTTGTTGCAGTCGGTGACGCCGCCCATGTCCATCAGGGCCTCCACGCGCTCGGTCTTGTGCATCTTGCCGGACGGGTGCAGGTTGAACAGGCGCGCCTGGCTCACGGCCATGGGGCCAATGAACGGCGAGCGATCGTTGACGTTGGGGCAGACCTCGAGGCAGATGCCGCAACTCATGCAGCGCGAGAGGTTGTAGGCCACCTCCTGCACCTCGGGGCTCTGACGCGGGCCGGGGCCCAGGTCATGGCTGCCGTCGATCTCGATCCAGGCGTGCACCCGCTTGAGCGAGTCGAACAGGCGCTGACGGTCCACGATGAGGTCGCGCACGATCGGGAAGGTGCTCATGGGCTCGATCGTGATGGTCTCGCCGTTGGGGGCGAGGTTCTTGATCAGCGCCGAGCAGGCCGACATGGGCTTGCCGTTGATGACCATCTGGCAGGTGCCGCAGACCTGCTCGAGGCAGGAGGCCTCCCAGATCGCGGGGGTCGTCTTCTGACCCTGGGCGTTCACCGGGTTCCGCTGGATCTCCATGAGCGCCATGATGACGTTCATGCCCTCCGAGTAAGGAACCTTGAAGTCCTCCCAGCGGGCAGGCTTGTCGGGCCCATCCTGGCGCTTGATGCGAAGGTTGACGGTGGACGGAGGCATTACTTCGACTCCTCTCTGGTCTTGCGGTCCTCGGTGTGCATCCCGACGGCCGAGGTGGTGGCCTCAACCGAGCCCGGCGCGGGCGTGGTGGCGGAAGCCTGCTTGTCCACGTCGTACTTGCGGGGACGCGGCTTGATGAGGCTCACGTCGACGTCCTGATAGCTGATCTCGGGGCCGTTCGGCGTCCACTTCGCCATGGTGGTCTTGAGGAAGTTGGCGTCGTCGCGCTCCGGGAAATCGGGCTTGTAGTGGGCGCCGCGGCTCTCGTTACGCAAGAGCGCGCCCTTGGTGATGACCTTGGCGAGCTCGATCATGTTCCAGAGCTGGCGCGTGAAGGGAACCGCCTGGTTGGTCCAGGGGCCCACGTCGTCGATGTTGATCTTCTTCCAGCGCTCGGAGAGCGTATCGAGGTGGGACAGGGTCTCCTGGATCTTGTCGTTGTAGCGGACGACCGTGACGTTCTTGGTCATCCACTCGCCGAGCTCCTTGTGCAGCAGGTAGGGGTTCTCCGTGCCGCGCATGGCGAGGATCTGGTTGTACTTCTCCTGCTCGCGCTTGACGGCGGCCTCCACCACCGAGCTCTTCACCTCGGTCTTGGCCGCGTTCTTCATGAACTTGACCGAGGAGGGACCCGCCACCATGCCGGCGTAGACCGTCGACAACAGCGAGTTGGCGCCCAGGCGGTTCGCGCCGTGGATCGAGTAGTCGCACTCACCCACCGCGAAGAGGCCGGGGATGTTGGTCATCTGGTCGTAGTCGACCCACAGACCGCCCATGGTGTAGTGCATGCCGGGGAAGATCTTCATGGGCACGCGCTTGGGGTCGTCGCCGACGAACATCTCGTAGATCTCGAGCACGCCGCCCAGCTTGCGCTCGAGCATGTGCGGGTCGAGGTGGCTGACGTCCAGGTAGACCTGGTTTTCGCCGTTGACGCCGAGGCCCATCTCGACGCACACCTTGAAGATGGCGCGGGTCGCGATGTCGCGGGGCACCAGGTTGCCATAGGCGGGATACATGGTCTCGAGGAAGTACCACGGCTCACCCTTGGTAGGACGACCTTCCTTGCCATCCGAGGGCACCCACACCCGGCCGCCCTCGCCGCGGATCGACTCGGACATGAGGCGCAGCTTGTCGCCGCCGGGGATCGAGGTCGGGTGGACCTGGATGAACTCGCCGTTGGCGTAGTAGGCGCCCTGCTGATAGACGGAACCCTGCGCGGTCCCGGTGTTGATGAGCGAGTTGGTGCTCTTGCCGAAGATCATGCCGATGCCGCCGGTGGCGAGCACGGTCGCGCCCGCAGTGAACGCCTTGATCTCCATGGTCTTGGTGTGCTGGCAGACCACGCCGCGGCAGATGCCTTCGTCATCGAGGATCGCCGAGAGGAACTCCCAGCCCTCGTACTTGTTGACCTTGCCCGCGACTTCCCAGCGGCGCACCTGCTCGTCCAGGGCGTAGAGGAGCTGCTGACCGGTGGTCGCGCCCGCGAACGCCGTGCGGTGGTGCTTGGTGCCGCCGAAGCGACGGAAGTCCAGGAGGCCTTCCGGGGTGCGGTTGAAGGGCACGCCCATGCGGTCGAAGAGGTAGATGATGCCAGGAGCGGCCTCGCACATGGCCTTGACCGGGGGCTGGTTGGCGAGGAAGTCACCGCCGTAGACGGTGTCGTCGAAGTGCTCCCAGGGGCTGTCGCCTTCACCCTTGGTGTTGACAGCACCGTTGATGCCGCCCTGGGCGCAGACCGAGTGGGAACGCTTGACCGGCACCAGGCTGAAGAGGTCGACGTTGACGCCGGCCTCGGCCGCCTTGATGACGGTCATCAGGCCGGCGAGACCGCCGCCGACGACGATGATGCGATTAGCGTCCATTCGCTACCTCTTTCTGGATGACGAGCGTTGCAGCCTGATTCGAGTGGAGCGCCCCCATCGCGCCGCCCGGGGTGACCGGGTTGCGGAAGGCGTAGAGGGCCGAGAGGCCGAGCCCCGAGATGGCGAGCCAGACCACGATCATGAGGATCGAGGAGACCTGCTGCGCCTTCATGTTGACCGTGAAGCCCCAGTCGATGAGGAACTCCCAGAGGCCGTTGGCGAAGTGGTAAGCGGAGGCGACCACGCCGATGGCGTAGAACGCGGCCATGGCCGGGTTCTGGAGGTGTTCGACCACCTTACCGAAGCCGGAGGCCTGGAAGCCGTACTGGGCGACGGTATGACCGACGGGCGTGCCCTGGAAGCGCATGAACCACGCGTGGTAGGCGAGGAAGACGAGCATGAAGAAGCCCGAGATGCGCTGCAGGGTGAAGTTCCAGTTCCGCGCGTAGGGGAAGCGCAGGGGGTTGTTCTTGGCGATGAAGCCGACCCAGATGCCGAATACCGAGTGGTAGATCAGCGGCACGTAGATGAGCAGGAACTCCCACAGGAACAGGAAGGGAAGGGTCTCGAGGAGCTCCACCTTGTTGTCGAAGGCAGTGGCGCCCTGCAAGGCGTACGAGTTGATCATCAGGTGGATGATCATGTACACGCCGAGCGGCATCACACCGGTGAACTGGTGCAGCTTCCGCAAGAGGAAGTAATTCTTGTTGGTCACGCCCATCGAAATTTCCAACTCCTTTCGATTGAGCTCAGGGCTGGTTTCAAGCAGCTCAAAGCGGCTCGGGGCTTGGTAGGGGCACTGGTAGGTCTGCTAAAACTGAGATTAAGGAATGTTTTAATCCTAACAAATCAGCCGACAATCGTCACGCCACCGCAACAAAACTATGGGCTCGGCCCAAAGACTGCAGCCGCGGCGTTTGCCGCGGCTGTAAGGCGCCTCTTTAGGGAGTTCTAACGGGACCAGACCGCAGTAAACGGTCCCCAGTTGCCCTGGGCGTCCTTGGCATGGACCAGGGCCAGACGGCGGGCGCCACCGGACGGCAGGGAGAATCCCGTCCCGACCTTCTGCAAGGCCATGCCGGTACCGCTCGTGCCCGGCTTGCCGAAGAAGGCCTCGGCCGCCACCGCACCGTTCGCCAGAAGGGCCGCGCCCTCGGTCAGGGGCGCCTCCAGGTCGGGGCCGAAGGCCTCGCTCGGATTCTCGGCGGTCTTGAGCATGTACTGGGCGCCGGGCCAATTCTCCTTCCAGTACTGCGCCACCTTCGCGTAGGGGGGATCGAAGCCGTCCTGGTGCGAGCCCATCTCGCTGGTGTAGGTGTAGGTGCCGAGCTCGGCGAAGGCCCAGTCGTTGATGGTGCCGCCGTGGATGTAGAGATCGGCGGACTGTTCGCCCTTGTAGCCGGCGAACTTCGCGATCTTGTTGCCAATCAGGGCCAGGCGCTTGTCGGCCGGCGCCTCGTGCGTGTAGCTCCAGGGCCACAGGATGGCGTTGCTGAACGAGTGGTAGCTCATGCAGTAGATGAACTTGCGGCTGGTCAGGGGCTTCTTCATGGCCTGGGTCTCGGGCTCCGAGAAGGCCGAGGGGCCGCGGTAGGTCGCATCCTCGGGATCGCTCGAGCTGCCGGCAGGAGCCTTGTCCCACGAGTAGCCGTAGTTGCGGTTGATG
>DATNQJ010000515.1:0-4974 GCA_036704085.1 Stenomitos sp. | reverse complement strand
CCGCTCCGCTTGCCGACCGCAACGCCCGGCAACGCGTCTCCGCTCGCGAAAGAAGAAAGCTTGTCCTTCAGGTCGTCGAGCGAGGTGAAGGCGACAGCCAAGCGCTGATCCTGGTGCTCGCGCCTGAAAGAGGCCGAATGGCACAGATCCCCCAGACTACTGGCGGGGAGCGTATCGACCAGGGCCGCGTAATCACCTGCCAAAGCCGCAAGCGAGTCGGGCGTCTGGGCCGAGAGCGCGAGCAGTCGCGCGCTCGGCTCGGCGGGGTCCTCCGTCGCGGGCAGCGGCTCCGGCGCCGAGGTCAGGACCACGTGGCAATTGGTCCCCCCGAAGCCGAAGGCGCTGACGCCCGCGATGCTGGGGTGGGGCCAGTCCTCGAGCTGGGTCTGGACCCGCAGCGGGAGCCGGTCGAACGGGATGTAGGGGTTCGGAGTCTCGAAGTGCAGGTTCGCCGGGAGCTGGCGCCGGTGCATGGCGAGGGCGGTCTTGATGATCCCGGCCACCCCCGCTGCCGCCTCGGCATGACCGATGACCGACTTGACCGAGCCCAGGCGGCAGGGCTGATCCGCCGATCGGCCCTCGGCGAGCACGGTCCCCAGGGCCTGGGCCTCGATCGGATCTCCGAGCAGCGTCCCGGTCCCATGGGCCTCGATGTACTGGACGTCACCCGGCGAGATCCCCGCCTGGCGGTAGGCGTCTCGCAGGAGGGCCTCCTGGGAGTAGCGGTTGGGAGCGGTCAGCCCATTGCTCTGGCCATCCTGATTGACGGCCGAGGCCCGGATGACCGCATAGATCCGGTCTCCGTCGGCCACCGCCCGGGAGAGCGGCTTGAGGACGACCATGCCCACCCCTTCGGCCCGGACGTAGCCGTTGGCCCGGGCGTCGAACGACTTGCAGCGCCCGTCCGGCGAAAGGGCGGTCAGGCGGCTGAACCCGAGACTGAGCTCGGGGCTGAGCAGGAGGTTCACGCCGCCGGCCAGCGCCAGCGACGACTCTCCGGCCCGGAGGCTCTGGCACGCCAGGTGCAGGGCGACCAGGGAGGAGGAGCAGGCGGTATCCACCGCCATGCTCGGTCCGCGGAAATCGTAGAAGTACGACAGCCGGTTGGCGGCGATGCTCGGCGCGGCCCCCGTGTTGGTGTGCGCGTCGATGCGCTCGGGGTCCGCCAGCAGCCTCCGGGCGTAGTCGTTGGTGGCCACGCCGAGGAAGACGCCGACCGATGCCCCCGCCAGTCGGCCGGGAGGCTGCCCGGCATCCTCCAGGGCCTCCCAGGAGGCCTCCATCAGGAGGCGCTGCTGGGGATCCATGAGCGTGGCCTCGCGCGGCGCGATCCGGAAGAAGGGCGCATCGAAGCGATCGACCCTCTCGAGGAAGCCCCCCCACCCGGCCCCCTGGGCCTTGGGGTCGTCCGACTCGACCGCCTCCCACCGGGATGACGGAACCGGGGTGATGGCATCCGTCCCCGCGCGCAGCAGGTCCCAGAACGCGTCCGGGCCATCGGCCCCCGGGAAACGGCAACCGATACCGACAATCGCGATGGCTTCCAAGGCTAGCGCTCCATCCTCGGCGTCCCGTTACGCCGCCACGAGGAAGGCCGCGAGGGCCTCGATGGTCGGAAAGTCCCAGAGCAGGGTCGGCTCCAGCTCGCGGCCGAGCATGTCCTCGAGGTCCGCGGCCAGCGAGATGGCCATGACGGAATCCAGGCCGTAGTAGGAGAAGGGACGGCGCACGTCGATCTCCTGTTCGAGGTTCAGATCCTGGGTCAGTCTCTCCACGAGCCAGTCTTCGAGGGCTTGCCGGGTGATGGGGGCGGTGGGCATGGTCGATTACCTTTCTGGGATCAGGAGTGCGGCTCGGTCATCGGGGCCCCAGCCGCTTCAGGCTGCCCTCGAGGTAGAGCGCGCGGCAGGCGCTGCGCTGGATCTTGCCGCTGGAGGTCTTGGGGATCGACGTCGCCTGGATCAGGACCACCTCGTGGGGCATCAGCTCGTGCTGTTCGGCGACGGCCTGGCGGATGACGCCGAGCACCTCCTCGGCGGCAAGACGGGACGAGGCCAACTCGAAGCTGTCCAGGCGGTCCTCCATGGCCCGCAGGTTTCCTTCGGTCTGGATCGAGCGCTCGGACTGGTAACGCCGCTCCACTTCAGCCACCACCACCAGCCGCTCCTCACCCGCCACCTCGACCGAGAAGGCCGCCGTGCAGCCCGGACGGACGGAGGGGTGCGCCTCTTCCATGGTTCGTTCGATGTCCTGGGGATAGTGGTTGCGTCCCCGGATGATGATGAGGTCCTTGAGGCGCCCCGTGATGAAGAGATCGCCGTCCTTCAGGAAGCCGAGATCGCCGGTCCGCAGGTAGGGTCCGGCGCCAGTATCAGCCACGTGGGCCCCGAAGGTCTGGGCGGTGGCCTCCGGCCGGTTCCAGTAGCCGCGCGCCACGCTCGGCCCCGAGAGCCAGATCTCGCCCACCCGATCGGGCGGGCACTCGCATCCCGTCTCGGGGTCGACGATGAGCAGGTGCTGGTCATGCCAGGTCGTGCCGTTTCCGACCAGCCGCTTGGTGTCCTCCGCCGTCAGGGGAGGCGCGACCCGGCCTTGCGAGAGCAAGGACTCCGAGACCTCGATCATGGTCGGCCGCGGGCCGATTTTCTGGCAGGTCACGAAGACCGTGCCCTCGGCCAGTCCGTAGCCCGCGCGTAAGGCCTCCATCCGGAAGCCGCACGGGGCCATGGCGGCAGCGAATCGCTCGAGGGTGTCGGCCCGCACCGGCTCGGCAGCGTTGCCGGCAAGCCGCCAGGCGCTCAGGTCCAACTGGTCGAGCAACTCCGGCTTGAGGCGCCGGAGGCATAGCTCGTAAGCGAAGTTCGGCGCCACCGAGTGGGTCGCGCGGTAGCGCGACATGGCCTGGAGCCACCGCATCGGCCGCTGGATGAAGGCGACGGGGGCCATCAGCACGCAATGGCTGCCGACGTACATGGCGTGAAGCATGCCCAAGATCAACCCCATGTCGTGGAACAGCGGCAGCCAGCTGACCCACACCGACTCGGGGGTGGTCTCGAAGGCCGCGTGCATCATCTGCTCGTTGTGCAGGAGGTTGCCGTGGCTGACCATCACCCCCTTGGGGAGGCCCGTGGATCCCGAGGTGTACTGCAGGAAGGCCAGGTCGTCCCCGTTGAGGGCCGGGCCGTGCCACTCCTGCCCCTCGGCGGACGGCAGGTCGTCGGTGGCGAGGATCGAGAGGTCGGTCAGCTCGGGGAAGCCCTGAATCAGCGGCCGGTGCTTGTCGAGAGTCAAGGCGACGGTCGCCTGGGCGTCCTGGGCGATCGCGGCCAGGCGCGCGCCGTCGCGGTTCTGCTTGGGCGGGTATACCGGCACGGCCACCACCCCGGCATAGCAGCAGCCCATGAAGGCCGCGACGAAGTCCAGGCCCGCCGGATAGAGGAGCATGGCCCGATCGCCCACCGCGAGGCGCTCTTGCAGGGTCAGGGCGATCGCCCGCGCCCGGGCGTCCAGTTGCGCGAAGGTGAGCGTCTCGGTCGCGGCGTCGCCATCGATCAGGAACGTGTAGGCCCGCCGATCGGGTTCATGCAGGGCGCGCCAGCGCAGGACATCGACCAGCGTGCGCACCGCGGTGGGCACCGGTGCCGTGATTTGCAATCCTACCTCCCGGGGGCTCGAGCCCCCTTACTTGATGCTCAGTGCCGCCACCGCTCCGCCCAAGAGCTCGGCGCAGGTTTCGATGTACGGGACGTCGTCCTCGCTCAAGGGGGTCTCCGCGCCCCAGCGGACGCAGTAGAGCGCTCCCTTGAGGGGACCGCCCCCTCCGATCGGGCATACGGCGACCCAGGGCGGCTTGCCCGCGTGGATTTCGCCACTGCCCAGCACGCACTTGCCCGAGCCGTAGGCCTCGGTCACGACGTCATGGTCGAGGGCAATCGGCCGCGTCTCTTGCGGGGCGCGCGAGACGCTCAGGGAGATCTCGTCCCCGATCAGGATCGCGAGATCGTCGAGCCCCAGCTGGGCGGCCCATTCCTCCATCACGGTCTTGATGAGATCCGACGAAGAGCCGCAGGAATGGGCATGGAACGTCCGCCGGAGCTCCTCGTCCAGGGTCACGCCCCGGACGGTCTGCCGGGACGCGGTCTGGGCCCACAGGGCGGAGACCGCCTTGTTCAGCTCCTCGAGACGCTCGACGTCCTCCGGCTCGAAGGTGCCCTCCTGCTTGACGAGGCACAGGGCCCCGACGATCTGCCGATCGACCATGACAGGTCCGATCAGCACCGAAACGAAGGTGACGTCGAGCTGCGTTCCCTGGCTCTCGGAGTCCTCCTCCGGCAGCTCGACGAAGGTGACGGCCTTGCCCTCCGCGAGGGCCCTGGAAACCCAGTCGGCGGGAATTCCGACGGGGGAGCAATGGCCCGAGGTGTTACGGCTGGCCACGGGCAGGGCCTCTTTGGCGATCTCCAGGAGCGTGGCCTCGGATGCCTGGAAGTCGGTCATGCCGATTTCCAGGGCCTCTTGACGCCAATCGGCAGCCCCCAGGAGGCGCTGGCGCCAGCGAGGCGAAGCCGGGGACTCGGGAGCCCTCTTTTCGATGGTGCGCTCGAGCCCTTGCTGAAGCTGCTCCAGGCGAAGGGAGACCGGTTTCAACAGGTGGCGGTTCCGGAGCCCGTGGAAGATCGTCCCGGCGGCACGGAAGGCGGCCCTGGCTTCCTCCGGGCGCTGGGTGGCCAGGTAGAGCTCTCCGAGATCCCGCTGGAGGAGTCCTTGCTCGATCAGGTTGTCCTGCTCGGGGCGGGTCACGATCGCCTGGGCCTGCTCGAACTCCCGGGCGGCGCGTGGATAGTCCCCTTCCTTCAGGGCCAGCTCCCCGAGGTGGCGCGAGGCGATCGCCGAGTGCAGGGGGTTGCGGGCATCCCCGGCCTCGCTGAGCTCCCTGGCTTCCTGGAGGTGCTCGCGCGCCACCGCGATGTTGCC
>DATNQJ010000514.1:0-5912 GCA_036704085.1 Stenomitos sp. | reverse complement strand
GTCACAGGCTGATACCGGTCCAGCATGGCGAGCCCTTCCAGCGTGAAGCCCTCCAGGGCCTGTAGAAAGGCGTTCTGCGCCGCGCGCAGGGCCCCCTGCACGGCGCAGCCGCTGCGGAAGCAGGCGTAGGCCGAGTTCGAGGTGCACTCGTTGACCGCGATCTCCCCCTCGGTGGCCTCGATGATGTGCCGAAGCGTGATCTCCGCGGCCGGACGCGCGAGCTCGATGCCCCCTTGCGATCCGCGCTGCGAGCGGATGAGGCCCGCCTTGACGAGCGTGGTCACGAGCTTGCCCAGAAACGAGGCGGGAATCCGCTCGACCTCGGCGATGCGCGCGATGTCCGAGAGCTGGCCCGCCGGCTGCTTGGCCAGGTGGACCATCGTCAGGATCCCGTACTCGGAGGCTTTGGTGAGCTTCATTCCAGCAGCTTCCTTTCCAGACCTAGAGCGACACCACCACGAGCTCGGGATCGACGCTGCGTACGAGGCTCTCGATCGCCGCCAGGGTGCCGAAAGTGGCACTCGGGCAGGTCCCGCAGGCGCCGTGGTAGTGGATGCGCAACTCGCTGCCCTCCAGGCCGAGGATCTCGAGGCCGCCGCCGTCCATCAACAGCGCCGGACGGATCTGCTTGTCCAGGATCTCGTTGATCTTGAGTAGCCGGGCGGCATCCTCGGGATTGGTCGCGAGCTGCGAGATGTCCTGGGCGGTCTGTGGTGTCTCCGGCGCCTTGGCGGGCTCCGCCGCCCGGATGGGCACGGCCACCTCGCGCAACAGGTCGTTCCAGTCGGCTCCGCCATCCTGGGTGACCGTCAGGTAGCGGTCCATGTAGTATACGTTCGACACGTGCGGGATGGCGAACAGGGCCTTGGCCAGGGCGTCCGACTCCGCCGCCGCGGCGTTGTCGTACGACCGGGAGACCCCGTACGTCAGCGGGTCCCTGAGGACGAACTTTCGCGCGTTGGGGTTGGGGGTCGGCTCGATCTCGGCGATCTTCGGCATCTCTCGAATCCTTACTCGTTCCTTGCGGTCGGGTCGGCGCTGCCCTCGGTGCTGACGGCGCCTTCCTCGTGGAGGGCCGAGTGGAGGGTGTGCCAGGGCAACACGGCGCACTTGACCCGGGAGGGCAGCCCCGCCACCCCGGAGAAGACCTTGAGGCGGCCCAGGCGGCTCTCGGGCGACTCGGGGTTCAGCTTGCCGGTCGCCATCTCGCGGAACTGCTGCACGAGCTCCTCGGCCTCGGCGACGGTCTTGCCCTTCACCGTGCTCGTCATCATGGAGCTGGACGCCTTGCAGATGGCGCAGCTGTGACCCTCGAAGCCGATCTGCTCGATGCGATCGCCCTCCAGGTTGAGGGTCAGGGTGATGTGGTCACCGCACAGCGGGTTGCGGCCCTCGGCGCGACGGTTGGCCTCGCTGAGGAGCCCGTAGTTGCGGGGCTTCTTGTTGTGCTCCAGGATGACCTCCTGGTACAGCTGACTCGGAGCGCTCATTTATCCAAATACCTTCTGAACCGTGCGGATCCCCGCGATGAGGGCGTCCACCTCTTGCTTGGTGTTGTAGAACGCGAACGACGCGCGGGCCGTGGCGGGCACGCCCATGCGCTGCATGACCGGCTGCGCGCAGTGATGGCCCGCCCGGACCGCGATCCCCTCGGAGTCGAGGATGGTGCCCACGTCATGCGGGTGTACGCCCTCGACCTCGAACGAGATCACCGCGGCCTTGTGCCGCGCCGTGCCGATGATGCGCACGCCCGCGAGCTCCTTGAAGCGCTCGGTCGCGTAGTCGAGCAGCTCGTGCTCGTAGGCGTCGATCTTGTCCAGGCCGATGCCCTCCAGGTAGTCGATGGCCGCGCCCAGGCCGATCATGGCGGCGATCGCGGGCGTGCCGGCCTCGAACTTGAAGGGGATCTCGTTGTAGAGCGTCTCTTCAAACGTGACGCTCAGGATCATGTCCCCGCCGCCCTGGTACGGCTGCATCTTCTCGAGCAGCTGAGCCTTGCCGTAGAGGATGCCGCTGCCCGTGGGCCCGCACATCTTGTGGCCGGAAAAGACGTAGAAGTCCGCGTCCAGGTCCTGCACGTCGACCCGCATGTGCGGGGCCGCCTGCGCGCCGTCGATGAGCACCGGCACGCCGTACCGGTGCGCCATGGAGATCATCTCCCGGATGGGATTGATGGTGCCGAGCGCGTTGGAGACGTGGGTGAGGGCGACGAACTTGGTGCGATCGCTCAACAGCTGCTCGTACTCGTCGAGCAAGAGCTCGCCGGCGTCGTTCATGGGGATGACGCGCAGCTTGCAGCCCTTCTCCTTGCACAGCATCTGCCAGGGCACGATGTTGGCGTGGTGCTCGAGGGCCGAGATGACGATCTCGTCGCCTTCCTTGAGGAAGAGCCGCCCGTAGCCGTGCATGACCAGGTTGATGCCCTCGGTCGCACCCTTCACGAAGATGATCTCGCGCTCCTCCTTGGCGTTGAGGAAGCGCTGCACCTTGGCCCGGACCGCCTCGTACTCGGCGCTGGCGAGCTCGCTGAGGGCGTGCACGCCCCGGTGCACGTTCGAGTGCTCGAGCGTGTGGTACTGCACCAGCCGATCGATCACCTGCTGCGGCATCTGGGCCGACGCCGCGTTGTCGAGGTAGACGAGCGGCTTGCCGTGCACCTGGCGCTGCAGGATCGGGAAGTCCGCGCGGATGCGGGCGACCTCGGAGGGCGTGAGGGTGGGGGCGGGCTGGGTGCCGATCATGTTCTACCGTCCTTCCTGGGCCGAGGCCATCTGCTCGAGGGCATGCCGGCGCAGGTCCTCCTTGAGCGAGGCCACCGGCAGGCCGTCGAGGATCTCGGCGGCGAAGGCGAACACCAACAGGTGCCGGGCGTCGGCCTCCGAGAGGCCCCGGCTGCGCAGGTAGAAGATCTCTTCGGGCTCGATCTGACCCACGGTGGCGCCGTGCGAGCAGCGCACGTCCTCGTTGAAGATCTCGAGCTGCGGCTTGGTGTCGATGCGCGCCTTCTCCGACAAGAGCAAGTTGCGGTTGGCCTGGGCCGAGTTGGTCTGGGCGGCGTGCTGCCGCACCAGGATCTTGCCGTTGAAGACCCCGCGCGCGGTGCCGCCGAGGATGCACTTGTGGAGCTGGTTGCTGGTGCCGTGGGGCTTGGCGTGGTCGATGACGCTGTGGGTGTCGGCGAACTGACTCGACCCGATGAGCGTCAGCCCCTGCATGGTCGTGTCGGTGCCCTCGGCCGTCTGGAGCACGCTCGGCTCGTGCCGGGTGAAGGCCCCGCCGAGCGTCACGGCGTACGAGGCGTAGGCCGCATCTCGGCCGAGCACCGCGGCGCTGCGGCCCAGGTGGTAGGCCTGGCGGTTCTCGCGCTGCAGGCGCACGTGCTTGATCCGGGCGTCGTCCGCCAGGAAGAGCTCGGTCACGGCGCTGGTGAACGTCGCGCCGTCGGCGAGGCTCACGTAGTCCTCGACGAGGACGGCCTCGCTCATGGCCTCGGCCACCACCAGCACCCGTGGGGTCACGAGCACCGTCTCCGTGCCCGGCACCGTGAGGAACAACAGGTGGATGGGGGCCGGGGCGACCCGCTCGCGGCCCAGGTGGACCAGGGCGCCGTCCCCCAGAAAGGCCGTGTTGAGGGCCGTGAAGACCTCGTCCTGGAAGGCGGCGTGCTTGCCGAGATGGCTGTCGAGGAGATGGGCGCGATCGCCCGCGTCTGCGAGGTTCTGCACCGTCACGCCGTCGCCCAGGGCACTCACGTCGGACAGGTGCGGGGCGTAGGCGCCGTTCACGAAGACCAGGCGGCTCGAGCGGGACTCGGGCAAGACGAAGCGCTCGATCTGATCGAGCGTCACGGCCTCGGGCTTGCGCTCGGGCGCCTGGAACACCAGCTCCTTGAGGGGGGCGAGGTTGGTGAAGCGCCACTCCTCGTCCTTGATGGTCGGCAGGGCAAGCGCGCTCAGGCGATCGACGGCCTCGCGCCGCAGCATGGCGACGCGCATGAGCCCCGTCTCCGGCAGCTCGGGCCGGGTGCGCAGCAGGCTCGCCACGGTGGGATCCTTGACCAGTTCGACGATCGCGGGCTTCATTTACTTCACCGCCGCCTCTTCACGCACCCAGTCGTAGCCGCGCGTCTCGAGCTCGAGGGCGAGCTCCTTGAGGCCGGTCTTGATGATCCGGCCGTCGGCGAAGACGTGCACGAAGTCCGGGGTGATGTAGTTCAACAGCCGCTGGTAGTGGGTGACCATCAGGATGGCGTTGTCCTGGTTCGAGAGCTGGTTGATGCCGTTGGCGACGATGCGCAAGGCGTCGATGTCGAGGCCCGAGTCCGTCTCGTCGAGGATGGCGAGCGTCGGCTCGAGGACGGCCATCTGGAGGATCTCGTTGCGCTTCTTCTCGCCGCCCGAGAAGCCCTCGTTGACCGAGCGGTCGAGGAAGGCCGGGTCCATCTCGACGATCCGGATCTTCTCGCGGATGAAGTCGTCGAACTCCAGGGGATCGAGCTCGTCCTGGCCGCGCGCGGCGGCCACGGTGTTGTAGCTCAGGCGCAGGAACGAGGCGTTCGAGACGCCCGGGATCTCGACCGGGTACTGGAACGAGAGGAAGAGGCCCGCCTGGGCCCGCTCGTCGGCTTCGAGCTCCATCAGGTTCTTGCCGTTGAAGAGGACCTCGCCGCCGGTGACCGTGTAGTCGGGATGGCCCGCCAGCACCTTGGAGAAGGTGCTCTTGCCGGAGCCGTTGGGGCCCATGATGGCATGGATCTCGCCCGCCTTGATGGTGAGGTTGACGCCCTTGAGGATCTCGACCCCCTCGACGGTGGCGTGCAGATCGCGGACTTCGAGTATGACCTTGCTGTTCGGAACGATCATCCGACGCTACCCTCCAATTTGAGACCCAGCAGCTTGGTCGCCTCCACGGCGAACTCCATGGGCAGCTGGGTGAAGACATCCTTGCAGAAGCCGTTGATGATCATCGAAATGGCTTCTTCCGAGCCGATCCCGCGCTGGGCGAAGTAGAACATCTGCTCCTCGCCGATCTTCGAGGTGGAGGCCTCGTGCTCGACGCGGCCGGTGTTGTTCTGGACCTCGATGTACGGGAACGTGTTGGCCTGGCACTCGTTGCCGATGAGCATCGAGTCGCACTGCGAATAGTTGCGCGCGCCCTCGGCCTTGGAGCCGACGCGGACCAGCCCGCGGTAACTGTTGTTGGACTTGCCGGCCGAGATGCCCTTGGAGATGATCGTGCTCCGGGTGTTCTTGCCCAGGTGGATCATCTTGGTGCCGGTGTCGGCCTGCTGGTAGTGGTTGGTGAGGGCCACCGAGTAGAACTCGCCGACCGAGCCCTCGCCCAACAGCACGCAGCTCGGGTACTTCCAGGTGATGGCCGAGCCGGTCTCGACCTGGGTCCACGAGATCTTGGAGTTCTTGCCCTTGCACAGGCCGCGCTTGGTGACGAAGTTGAAGATGCCGCCCACGCCGTGCTCGTCGCCCGCATACCAGTTTTGGACCGTCGAGTACTTGATGTAGGCGTCATCCAAGGCCACCAGCTCGACGACCGCCGCGTGCAGCTGGTTGGTGCTGAACTTGGGGGCCGTGCAGCCCTCCAGGTAGCTGACCTCGCTGCCTTCCTCGGCGACGATGAGCGTGCGCTCGAACTGGCCCGATTCCTCGGTGTTGATCCGGAAGTAGGTGGACAGCTCCATGGGGCAGGTGACGCCCTTGGGGATGAACACGAAGCTGCCGTCGGTGAAGACCGCCGAGTTGAGGGCCGAGAAGAAGTTGTCGGAGTAGGGCACCACCGAGCCCATGTACTTCTTCACGAGCTCGGGGTAGGTCTGGATGGCCTCCGAGATCGAGCAGAAGATGACGCCCGCCTCGGCGAGCTTTTCCTTGAAGGTGGTGGTCACCGAGACGCTGTCG
>DATNQJ010000513.1:0-10229 GCA_036704085.1 Stenomitos sp. | reverse complement strand
CAAGTTCAATCTGAACGGCCAGGAAGTCGAGGTCCCCGCGGGGCTGAACCTCATCCAGGCCGCCGAGCAGGTGGGGGTCACCATCCCCCACTACTGCTACCACCCTGGCCTTCCCATCGACGGCAACTGCCGCATGTGCCTGGTGGAGATCGAGGGGGCCCGCGGTCCCCAGATCTCGTGCAACACCTTCGTCAAGGACGGCATGGTCGTCAAGACGGACACGCCGGCCGTCGAGAAGATGCGCAAGGGCGTGCAGGAGTTCCTGCTCCTCAACCACCCCATCGACTGCCCCATCTGCGACCAGGCGGGTGAGTGCCGGCTCCAGGACTACTACATGGAGTACGGCCAGTACGAGAACCGCTCGATGGTGCCCAAGGTCGAGAAGAACAAGGTGGTCGACCTGGGCCCCTTGGTCGTGCTCGATCAGGAGCGCTGCATCCTCTGCTCGCGCTGCGTCCGCTTCTGCGAGTCGGTCACCAAGACCGGCGAGCTCGTCATCGCGGGCCGCGGCGACCACAGCCGGATCGAGACCTTCCCCGGCATGCAACTCGACAACGCCTACTCGGGCAACGTCGTCGACCTGTGCCCGGTGGGCGCCCTGACGTCCAAGGACTTCCGGTTCAAGCAGCGCGTGTGGTTCCTCAACACCACCAAGTCCGTCTGCACCGGCTGCGCCAACGGCTGCGCCATCACGCTGGATCACCGGGACGGCCAGACCTACCGCTTCAAGCCGCGCTACAACCCGAACGTCAACGACTACTGGATGTGCGACGCGGGCCGCCTGAGCTACAAGGCGCTCAACGAGAACCGCCTCTACGGCGCGTTGGTGGCCGGTAGCGAGCAGCCCATGGGCACCGCCCTCGACGAGGTCATCGCCAAGGTGAAGACCGCCGTCGAGCAGTACGGCCCCGAGGCCGTCGCGATCGTCGGCTCGGCGCATGCCACCCTCGAGACCAACTACGTCGTCAAGCGCTTCGCCACCGAGGTCCTCAAGACCCCGAACGTGTTCGGCGTGACCCTCACCCCGGGCTGGGACGGCGACGACTTCCTGCAGAAGCCGGATCGCACCCCCAACCGCCGCGGCGTCGAGTTCGTCGGCCTCAGCCAGGACGAGGCGGCCCTCAAGGCCCTCTTGCAGTCCGGCAAGGTCCGCGTCCTCATCGCGGTCGACAACGACCTATGGACCGACGGCGGCAGCGAGTGGCAGACCCTGCTCACCACGGTGCCGACGGTGGTCCTGATGACCAAGCAGCGTACCGAGTGGACGGAGAAGGCGGCCGTGGTGCTGCCCATCGCCACCCACGTCGAGCAGTTCGGCAGCTTCGTCCAGGTCAAGGGCGTGCTCCAGAAGCTCATGAAGGCCTACGATGCCGATGGCGACGCCGCGGCGGCCTACGAGATCGTCGGGGCGCTCGCCCGCGCCCTCGGCACGGACTTCGGCTACGACGACGTCGAGCAGATCTGGACGGATCTGCGCGCCGCCTACCCCGAGCAGCTCGCCGGTCTGACCTTCTACGGCATCCCCGAGACCGGCTATCAGCTCCCGGTCGCCGAGAAAGTGGGCGTCTAACCCATGACTAGCAACCTCGCACTCGACATCGTGATCATCGCCCTCAAGGCGATCTTCCTCCTGCTGATCCTCCTGGTCTGCGCGCCCGTGCTCATCGTGCTCGAGCGCAAGATCTCGGCCTTCATCCAGGACCGGCCGGGTCCGAACCGCGCGTCGATCGGTCCCATCCGCCTGGGCGGCTTCGTCTACATCGTGGCGGACGCCATCAAGCTCTTCACCAAGGAGAACTTCACGCCGTCCAACGCCAACCGCTTCTACTACTACCTGGCGCCGGCCATCTCGGTGGCCGTGGCGCTGTCGACCGGCGCGGTCGTTCCGTTCGCGGACACCCTGCACTTCGAGAACGTCTCGATCCCGATGCAGGTGCTGCCCATCAACGCGGGTCTGCTCTGGTTCTTCGCCATCGCGTCCTTGGGCGTCTACGGCATCATCCTGGCGGGCTGGGCCTCCAACAACAAGTACTCGCTCTTGGGTGCGGTGCGCTCGAGCGCGCAGCTCATCAGCTACGAGATCCCGATGGGCCTCTCGGTCGTCGGCATCCTGATGGCGTTCCAGTCGCTGGACCTCAGCAAGATCGTCGAAGCGCAGGGTGGCCTCTTGACCTTCTTCGGGCTCTTCCCGCTCGGCATCTACCTCGGCAACGTCTGGCTCGGGATCCCGAACTGGGGCATCTTCCTCCAGCCGATCGCCTTCATCATCTTCATCGTCGCCTCCTACGCGGAGACGAACCGCACGCCCTTCGACCTGGCCGAGTCCGAGTCGGAGCTGGTGGCCGGCTTCCACACCGAGTACAGCGCCATGAAGTTCGGCATGTTCTTCTTCGCGGAGTACATGGCGATGGTGGTCGCCTCGAGCATCATGACCACCCTGTTCTTCGGCGGCTGGCAGGTGCCCTTCTTCAGCACCGCGGCCCTGCAACAGTTCTCGCTGCCCATGATGCGCATCGCGTTGGGCGTCACCATCCTGGTGCTGATCATGATGACGCTGGGCCTGTACCGCTTCTTCCTGGGTCAGAAGGGCCGCTTCGGCGACTCCCGCGACTCGGAGGGCCTGATCCTCGCGACCATCACGGGCGGCCTCGCCGTCGTGGTGCTGTTGCTGCTGGGCCTGACCTTCGGCCTCAGCGACCTGCCCACCTGGGGCGGGGTGACCTTCGCCGCGGTCGTCCAGTTCCTCTCGTTCTTCATCAAAATGTTCCTGATTGCGAGCACCTTCATCTGGGTCCGCTGGACCGTGCCTCGCTTCCGTTACGACCAGCTCATGAACCTGGGCTGGAAGTCCCTCCTGCCGCTCGCGCTGGCGAACATCTTCGTCACCGGCGTGGTCATTCTCCTGATGAACTACTTCACTCAGGCTAGAGGTGGGGTCTAATGACCATCAAAGTTGCGCGTCCCTCCGAGGACATCAAGGAAGAAATCTACCTGGTTGCGATCGTGAAGGGCATGGGCCTGACGCTCAAGCACCTTCTCTCCAACCTCTTCAACATGCGCCAGCTGCCCATCGTGGAGTATCCCGAGAAGCAGAAGCAGTTCCCGGCCGGTTACCGCGGTAAGCACCGCTTGACCAAGCGGGAAGACGGCTCCGTGCGCTGCGTGGCGTGCTACATGTGCGCCACTGCATGCCCGGCCGAGTGCATCCACATCGTCGCCGAGGAATCGCCCGATCCGACGATCGAGAAGCGGCCCGCCCGTTTCGACATCGACCTGCTCGAGTGCGTCTTCTGCGGCATGTGCGTGGAGGCGTGCCCCGTGGACGCCATCCGGATGGACTCGGGGATCTACTCGATCACCGACTTCAACCGCAAGTCCTTCGTCATCACCAAGGAAGAGCTCATGAACGTCAAGCCGCAAGGCATGCCGGAGTAACTTTAGGAGCCCCGTCCCATCATGCTCACCACCATTCTCTTCTACCTGTTGGTCGCCGTGATGCTCGGTGGCGGTCTGGTCACCATCACCCGCCGCCACCCGCTCTCGGCCGCCCTTGCCCTGGTCACGTCCTTCCTCGCGCTCTCGGGCCTCTACGCCCTCTTGACCGCGCAGCTGATCGCGATCCTCCAGATCCTGGTCTACGCGGGCGCCATCGTCGCGCTCATCGTGTTCGTCATCATGCTGCTCAACGTCCGGGAGGAGGACCTGAACTACCACGAGGAGCTGGTCCCGCAGGTCGGCATCGCGCTGGTGGCTCTGCTGCCGGTGGTGGGTGTGGTCATCGCGGCCATCAACCGACTGCCCAGCGGCACGTTCCCCGCGCTGCCCGATCCCGGCTACGGCTCCATCGAGCAGGTCGGTATGTACCTCTACCAGCACCACGTCTTCGTGTTCGAGCTGGTGTCGGTGCTCCTGACCGTCGCCCTGGTGGGCGTCGTGCTCTTGGCCAAGCGCCGTATCTAGGGAGAAGCCATGATTTCGCTGCAACACTTCCTGATCGCCAGCGCCCTGCTGTTCGCCATCGGCGTGGCCGGGGTGGTCGGTCGCAAGAACATCTTCATCGTCTTCATGTCGATCGAGCTGATGCTCAACGCCGTGAACCTCTCGTTCGTCGCGTTCGCTCGCTTCCTGAACCAGCTCGACGGCCACATCTTCGTCTTCCTCGTCATGGCCGTCGCCGCCGCTGAGGCGGCCATCGGTCTGGCGATCGTGATTTTGCTCTTCAAGAACAAGGAGTCGCTCAACACCGACGACTTCAGCTTGATGAAGCGGTAGGGGACCCAAATGGAAGCACATACCACGACCCAACTCGCCGCTACTGCCAGCAACCTGCTCTTGTGGGTCCCCCTCTTCCCGCTTCTGGGGGCCATCTTCAACGGGTTGTTGACCCTTCTCTACGCCAAGTCCGAGCACGGGGCTCCCAAGCCCCTGGTCACGGCCGTCGCCGTGGGCGCTCCGGTGCTCTCGTGCCTGGTGGCCATCGCCCTGTTCTTCCAGCTCCGCGGCATGGACGAGGCCGCGCGCCTCTTGACCCAGCACGTGACGACCTGGATCCAGGCCGGTCACCTGAACGTGGGCATGGACTTCATGCTCGACCCCCTGTCGAGCGTGATGATCCTGACGGTCACGTTCATCGGCTCCTTGATCCACCTCTACTCGGTGGGCTACATGAGCCATGACCGGGGCTTCAGCCGCTACTTCACCTACCTGAACCTGTTCACCTTCTCGATGCTGGTGCTGGTGCTCGGCCAGAACCTGCCCATGATGTTCGTGGGCTGGGAAGGCGTGGGCCTCTGCTCGTACCTGCTCATCGGCTTCTGGTTCTCGGACATCGCCAAGGCCAACGCGGGCAACAAGGCGTTCATCACCAACCGCGTCGGTGACTTCGGGTTCCTGCTCGGCATCTTCTTCCTGTTCGTCTACACGCTGAACCACGGCGGCGCGACGCTGGACTTCCTCCAGCTCAAGGCGTTCTTCGACGCCCTGCCCCGCGACGCGGCCCTCACCACCACGGTGGCGACCACCGCGGCGCTGCTGCTGTTCATCGGCGCGATGGGCAAGAGCGCCCAGGTGCCCCTGCACGTGTGGCTCGCGGACGCGATGGCCGGTCCCACCCCCGTCTCGGCCCTCATCCACGCGGCGACGATGGTCACCGCGGGCGTCTACATGGTCGCTCGCTGCAACTTCATCTTCAGCCTGAGCCCCGTGGCCCAGCTCGTGGTCGCGTCCTTGGGCGCCCTCACGGCCGCCTTCGCCGCCACCATCGCCATCACCCAGGCCGACATCAAGCGCGTCCTGGCCTACTCGACGGTCAGCCAGCTCGGCTACATGTTCGTCGGCGTCGGCCTCGGTGCCTACTCGGCGGGTATGTTCCACGTCTTCACCCACGCCTTCTTCAAGGCGCTGTTGTTCCTCGGCGCGGGCTCGGTCATCCACGCCATGCACGAGGAGCAGGACATCTGGAAGATGGGCGGCCTCAAGGCCAAGATGCCCATCACCTTCTGGACGATGACGATCGCGTGCCTAGCGATCTCGGGCATCCCGCCCTTCGCGGGCTTCTTCTCGAAGGACGAGATCCTCTGGCAAGCTTTCGCGGGCGGCCACCGCGTTATCTACGGTGTGCTGCTCGTGACGGCCGGGATCACCGCCTACTACATGTGGCGGATGCTCTTCCTGACCTTCTTCGGCACCCCGCGTGATGCGCACCGCGTCGAGCACGCCCACGAGAGCCCCTGGGTCATGGCCCTGCCTCTGGTGGTCCTCGGCATCGGCAGCGTGGTGGTCGGTTTCCTCGGCCTGCCGCATGTGATGGGCACCAATGTCTTCGCCGAGTGGCTCGCGCCGGTCGTCGGCGCCCATGAGGCCGCGGGCGGCAGCGCTACGCTCGAGTGGATCATGATGGGGGTCTCCATCCTGGTCGCCGTCGCCGGCATCAGCGTCGCCTACGTCCGGTACGGGATGGCCAAGCCCGCCTCGGAGCCCACCCGGGCCGCCTGGTGGGAGGTGCTCTGGAACAAGTACTACATCGACGAGGCCTTCGCGGCGCTCCTCATCAAGCCCCTGGTGGCCTTCTCGAACGTCTTCCTCAAGAAGGGCGCCGAGGAGCACGTCATCGACGCGGCTGTGGAGGGCACGCCCAAGGTCTACGCCGGAATTTCGGGTGCGGTGCGGACGGTTCAGACCGGTCTGGTCCGCAACTACGCCCTCTGGATCGTGGTCGGGGTAGCGGCGATTTCCGTCTACTACCTCTTCCAGCTGTCCTCGTTGCACTAAGGATTGCGCCATGGATCAAAATGTACTGTCGATCCTGATCTTCCTGCCGATGCTGGCGGCCGTGGCCCTGTGGCTGCTGCCCCTCAAGGACGGGAACGGGATCAAGACCTACTCGCTCGTGGCCGCGCTCATCAACGTGGTCTTCGGCCTGGCGGCGCTCGGCACCTTCGACGCCGCCAAGCCCGGGTATAACTTCGAGGTCAACCAGCCCTGGCTGGCGGACATCGGCATCCACTACCACCTCGGCATGGACGGCATCAGCCTGGTGCTGGTCCTCCTGACGGTCATCTTGACCCCGTTCGCGGTCCTGGCGTCCTGGAAGCTCATCAACGAGCGCGTGAAGAACTACTTCGCCCTCCTCTTGATGTTCTCGGGGGCGATGATCGGGGCGATGGTCTCTTTGGACCTCTTCCTCTTCTACGTCTTCTTCGAGCTGATGCTCGTGCCGGCCTTCTTCCTGATCGGCAACTACGGCGGCCCCGAGCGCGTGAAGGCGACCATCAAGTTCGTCGTCTACACCATCGTCGGCAGCCTGTTCATGTTCGTCGCCATCCTCTACCTCGCCATCCAGCATCACGCGGTGGCGGGCAGCTGGAGCTTCCAGCTGGCGGATCTCATCAGCACCCCGCTCGCCGGGGCGCCGATGTGGTGGGCCTTCCTGGCCTTCGTGCTGGCGTTCGCGATCAAGGCGGGTCTCTTCCCCTTCCACACCTGGGCGCCCGACACCTACGTGCAGGCTCCCAGCCCCGTCACCTTCCTGGTGAGCGGCGTGATGGGTAAGATCGGCGCCTACGGTTTCATCCGCTTCGCGCTGCCCCTCTTCCCGGTGGCGGCCAAGGAAGCCCAGCCCTACCTGATGGGGTTGGCGGCCATCGGTCTCATCTACGCGGCCTGGATGGCCCTTGCGCAGACCGACATCAAGCGACTTCTGGCCTACAGCTCGATCTCGCACATGGCCGTCATCATGCTCGGCGTCTTCAGCCTGGATCCCCAGGCCTGGAGCGGTGCCGTGTTCATGTTCATGGCCCACGCCCTGTCGACGGGCGGCCTGTTCCTGTTGGTCGGCATGCTGGCCGAGCGCAAGGGGACGGCGATCGCGGACTTCGGTGGCGTCGCCAAGGCCATGCCCTGGCTGACGACGGTCTTCGTGCTGGTCACGATGGGCTCCATCGGACTGCCCGGCCTCAACGGTTTCATCGGCGAGTTCCTGATCCTGCTGGGCTCGTACGCGAGCCACAACGTGATCGGCGTGATCGCCACGACCTCGGTCATCTGGGGCGCCTGCTACATGCTGTGGATGGTGTCGCGCACCTTCTTCGGCGAGTACCAGGGTGAGGTCAAGCCCGGCAAGGCCAACCCGCTGCCCGACCTCTCGCTTCGCGAGGCGCTGGTGATCGTGCCCATCGCCCTGGTCATCGTCTGGACGGGCTTCGCCCCCCAGCCGGTGCTCAACCAGATCGATCCCTCGGTCCAGTCCACCCTCCGTACGCTGCAGTCCAGCGCCGGCATGCCGGTGACCGCCGTCCAGGCCGAAGTGCCCGGGCACGGCGGGATCGGGTTCTAAGGAATGAACATGTCTGAGTGGCTTCCCATCCTACCTCTCATCATCGTCACGGTCGCAGGCCTCCTGCTGATGCTCCTCGAGGTCTCCATGAAGCAAGAGGTTCCGGCGGTCTTCGCCGGGGTCTCCCTGGTCGCGCTGGCGTTCGCCGCGGCGGCCCCCGTCATCGACTGGACGATGCACAAGGGCGCGGCCGTCAAGTACGTCCTCTTCGAGGGGGCCTTGACCGTCGACTCTTACTCGTACTTCTTCACGGTCCTCTTGATCGCCTGCGCGGCGATCACCATCGTCGCGGCGTGGAACTACCTGCCCCGTGAGCACATGGGGCACGGCGAGGTCTACAGCGTCCTCATGTTCTCGCTCGCGGGCATGCTCACCCTCGCCTCGGGCACCAGCCTCATCGCGCTGTTCATCGGCGTCGAGGTCATGTCCATCGCCGTCTACGTGCTGGTGGGCGCCCGCCGGAATGTCCTCAAGGGCAACGAGTCGGCCCTCAAGTACTACCTGCTGGGCGCCTTCGCGTCGGGCATCCTGCTCTACGGCATCGCCCTCATCTACGGCGCCACCGGCTCGGTGCAGCTGGACGCCATCCGCACCTTCCTCGCCAACCCCGGCGAGGGCAAGCTGCCCCTGCTGGTCGTGGGCCTCGGCCTCTTGATCGTCGGCATGGGCTTCAAGGTGGCGGCGGCTCCCTTCCATGCCTGGACGCCCGACGTCTACGAGGGCGCTCCGGCCCCCATCACCGGCTACATGGCCACCGCGGTCAAGGTGGCGAGCTTCGCCTTCTTCGTGCGCGTCCTCGCGACGGGCTTCCTGCCCATCAAGCCCTACTGGGTGGACGTGATCGCGGCCCTCGCGGTCATCACCATGTTCACGGGCAACCTCTCGGCCTTCGTGCAGACCAACGTGAAGCGCATGCTCGCCTACTCGAGCATCGCCCACACCGGCTACCTGCTGATGGGCCTGGTGGCGCTCACGGGCTCGCCGGACGGCACCTCGGCGGCGGCCATCCTCTACTACCTGGTGGCCTACTCCGTGACCAACCTCGGCGCCTTCGCCTGCATCGCCTTCCTGAGCAAGCAGGGCGAGACGCTGGTCGAGTTCGAGGACTACGCGGGTGTGGCCAAGAAGTTCCCGCTCATTGCCCTCATCCTCGCCATCTGCATGGCCAGCCTGATCGGTATTCCGCCCACGGCGGGCTTCTTCGGGAAGTACTTCCTGTTCAGCTCGGTCATCCAGCAGGGCTACACCTGGCTGGCCGTGGTCGGCATCATCAACTCGATCCTCTCGGTGTACTACTACCTCCGCCTGGTGGTCGTGATGTACATGAAGGAGCCGAAGGCCGACTGGACGGGCGTCGGGGGCCTGCAGCCCGCTCGCATCGCGGGCATCATCTGCGCCATCGTGGTCATCTGGGCCGGTATGGGGGCGACCAACCTCCTGAGCCTGGTTCCCGGTGCGGCGCCGTTGCTGGCATGGGCCAAGACCTCGGTCACGACCCTGTTCTAAGCTCAATCGGTATCAACCTTCCGAGGGGGAGTGCGCGCGCACTCCCCCTCGGCGTTCTGGCTCACACCGCGGCTGTGAGAAGGGTCCCAAAGCGCGCCAACTCACGTTTTCTTTGGATAGGCATGCCCTCATAAGGGTAGGTTGTTAATGACATCAAGCAACCCTTCTCTGAAAGGAGACCCCCTCCGATGAAGCCTTGGCGCAACGCCGCTGCTAGCTTGGCCCTCGTCACCGCCTTGGCCGGCTGTACCGGCCTGGATGCCCTCAGCCCCAAGACGCTCAACCAGATCAACTCGCTCTTGGGAGAATACGGCCTGAGCCTCAAGACCGTGGATCCCACCACGGGAGAGGCCAAGACGTACTCCGAACGGGATATCCAGTCGGTCATGGGTGAGGACGGCTCGGCCATCGACTACAAGTTCGAGAGCGGCAAGATGGTCTTCCGGCCGAAGAAGGAAGGCAAGCAGAAGATCACGATCCGCTTCAAGGACGGGACGACCCAGCAGTTCACCATCGAGGGCAAGCAGGGCGACACCCGGGTCAACGGGGACGTGGCCTTCATCCCGGATAGCAGCGGGCAGGGCTTCACCGCGGAGGTGGGCCTCGGCAGCGAGATCAACGTCGCGCAGCGCCGCCAGGAGATGCAGAACGCCATGGCCGCGCGGCGGGTCGCCTTGACCGTCGGCGGAGCCAACCTGACGGGCCTCACGCCGAGCAGCATGCGGGCGCTCTACCTCGATCACCAGAAGGCCCCCGTCTTCACCTACGAGGTTACCGCCGAGGGGCTGCTCAAGGTGGATCCTGCCTTCTTCTACCTGGCCCAGCAGTACTACCAGCACCGCAACGAGTATCCGCTCCTGCGCGTGGCGTACGTCGCCAACGGCCACCT
>DATNQJ010000512.1:0-5624 GCA_036704085.1 Stenomitos sp. | reverse complement strand
GAGGCTTGGTACACTGGGTGTAGCTGATATCCTGCTATCAGAAGCATGGCCTCGTGCCGACGCGCGTTCATCAGGAGGAGCCACCCTGGATATTTCCCACGACGAGATGGAGATCTGTCTCAGCGTCCTACAACGGATTGCCGACTCGGGCGGCGCCATGCACCGAAGTGACCGCTTGAAAGGCCTGATTTCGAAGATCTACAAGGAGAGCAAGCGGTACGACAGAAACGTTGAGCGGCGGCGCTTGGCTGACGAGGACCGGAGCCTACAGGCGACGACCGCCATGGTTCAGGTTCAACGCGACGCCCTGCCAGCGACGACGCCCTTGCTACCTGCAGCTCCCTCAACCGTGCGGACGCTCAACCAGCCCGAGACCTGTTACGTCTGCAAGGCGCAGTTCACGGAGATCCACAGCTTCTATCACCTGCTGTGCCCCTCCTGTGCGGCGTTCAACTTCCAGATGCGCCACCTGCGGGCCGACCTGAAGGGGCGAACGGCGCTTGTGACCGGCGGTCGGGTGAAGATCGGCCATCAGACGGTCCTGCGGCTGCTGCGGGATGGCGCGAAGGTCATCGTCACGACCCGCTTTCCCTACGCGGCGGCCCGCCGCCTATTCGAGGAGCCGGATTCGGCCGAGTGGCTACACCGAGTTCATGTCCATGGCCTCGATTTGCGCAACCTTCCTGCCGTTGAGACCTTCGCGCGCCATCTCATGGCAACGGAAACGTCGCTCGAGATCCTGATCCACAATGCCGCCCAGACCGTTCGCCGACCACAAGGGTTTTACTCGGAGCTGCTCGCACAGGAGCAGCAACCCATGCGATCGCTCCCCCCGGAAGCCCGACGTCTGGTCGTACAGGAAGCCCCCAGGTCGTCTACCCTGGCACTCACGGATGGCTCAGCCGCCCTACCGGCACTAAGGGACGTGATGTCCGTCGACCGCTTCGTGGACAACGAGGAACGTCTGGACACGCGGTCACACAACAGCTGGATGAGCCGGCTCGACGAGGTCAGCGTACCCGAAATGCTCGAGGTGCAGTTGATCAACGTGACCGCACCATTCCTACTGAACAGCCGACTGAAACCCTTGATGACGCGCTCGCCGTTCGAACGGCGCTTCATCGTCAACGTTTCCGCGATGGAAGGGCAGTTCAACCGTCACAAGACGGTGTACCATCCCCACACCAACATGGCGAAGGCCGCCCTCAACATGATGACGCGCACCTCGGGCGAAGACTACGCGCGCGACCATATCTTCATGACGAGCGTCGACACCGGCTGGATCACCGACGAGAACCCGACTCCCAAACGCGAGCGAGGGCAGGGCGAACGGGGCTTCTTTCCGCCGCTCGACATCATTGACGGTGCCTCGCGCATCTACCACCCTGTCGCACACGGCCTCAATAACCCGGAAACGCCGTATTACGGACTCTTCCTGAAAGACTACCGGCCATGTGCCTGGTGAAACCAGCGGTGCGCGGCTTGGACCTGCCGCAGCGTCAGTAAATTTCCTTCACGCGGCCGACCTGACCGTCAGTCAGCCGCACTTTGATGCCATGAGGATGAAAGGCTGACTTGGTGAGGATGTCCGCCACAACGCCTCGCGTGATCCGGTTTGTACGCTGATCGGCCTTGAGGACGATACCCACCTCGAGGCCTGGTTTGATGTCTTGGCGTTCCTGCCCGACCATGGTGCCCTCCAATAAAGCCATTTGAACCGTATCAACGGCCGACGTGTCACTCGCCGAGTGAGCAGCCCCCTATCCTTTGAGCAGTTTTGCCTTCGTTTCCTCGTCGAGAAGGCTATCTTCGATGATCTGGCGAGCCCAATCCTCGCCCGATGCGGCCAGGATTTTGGCGGCTCCCAGTGCGACGAGTGGCTCACTGTGCCAGATGGCGCCGGTCAGCGATCGCAGGCGAGCAGCGTCGACCTTCTTGCTGGACCTGAGTTCCCGACACGACTCACAGAGCAATGCCAGGGTGGCTTCAGTGGGCTCAGCGGTGGAATCGAGGTCGACGGGCCGCAAATCCTGATCCCCTTCGCACCATTCGCACTTGAACCCAGCCCGCTTGGCAAGGACTTTCCCGAAGGCGGCGATCGCCTCTTGCCGTTCCTTGTGGGCTTCATAGCCTTTTGCCACGGTGTACCTCCAGCGGTGGATGTCTTGCCAACAACATCATACCTAAAGCAGTAAGGGGGGTGGACTTGCTCCGTGTTCGTGGACACTGGCACCCCTTGGGTGCCCTGGTGAGGGACTCCTTGGCACGCCCGTCACATTAGCATCAAGCAGGGGTATAGGAGTCATAAGGACTAACCCGGCCCCCTTCCCGTCCATGCACCCCATGGCCAATGTCGACCTGGGAGGATCGCTTGAGCACGACTATCAAGCAAGGCAGTGCTGGCTCAACCATCGCTCCCACGCGAGCTGCGACCACCAAGTCGCCTGCCCCCACTGAACCCAGGCCGGTCCAGGCGGGCGATCGCCTTGGCCTGAGCACTCAGGTCGGCCAGCTGGAACAGCTCAAGGCCCAGCTGGCAAGTCCGATTCCGCCGCTGCCCAGCGTGCCCCCGTCGCAGGACTGGCAGACCCGCGACCTTGCGTGCCGTCAGGCCCTGATCCAGACGCTGCTTCAGGATGAGGCGGTGATGAAGGGGCTTCGCTCATGGCCCCGCCTCCCGCAAGACCTTCGAATGCTACTCGGCGAACGCATTGCTACTATCCAGGGGGGGATCTACGGCTTCCACCCAAGGCCGCTAGGCCTCGAGCAGGGGCCCTATCGCGGCGGCTTCCAGGCGGGCTCCAACCAGCCCATCACCTTCGGTCCGAAGTCGATGGTCAGCGCGGCCGAATTCCTTAACACCCTGGTTCACGAGCAGACCCATGCCATGCAGTGGGAGAAAGGGGATGCGGCGTCCAGGAAGAAGCTGGACCCGGCCGATCCCTATGCGGCCATCGCCACCACCTGGTTCGACAACTTCTTCGATTACACCCCTCCCTCCAAGGGGGTCCGAGCTTACCGCGCTCAACCTGTCGAGCAGCATGCCTACGCGACTGGAGACGCGGTTGCCGAGGCGGTCCTGCGCAAGCCGTGAGGCTCAGAATCGCTCATTCCCTAGGTTACAAGCACTGCTAAGTTGCCTGGGTCAACGAGAACGCTTCCTGTCCACCAAAGCCTCGTCGTAGCCCATTTCCAATCCTCTCGTTCACCTGCTATCAACCCCACATTCGGAAGGTTCGAAGGGCAGGCACGGCCGTCAAACAGAGGTTAGGTCAAGCGGAAGCGACAGGTGAGGCCTGCGCGAACCATGCACTCTTGATGCTCCACTTCAGAGCCCGTGAGCCGGGACAAGAGCTCCAGGTCGAACTGGCAGACCTCCGGAAACTGCTGGGCGAGATCATGGTAAATGCAGTTGGAGGCCTCGATGGCTGCTTCATTGGGACGATCCAGCGGCGGGGTCGCCTTGGCCTCGAAGGCCAGTTCGTTCAGGATGGCCACGACCTCTTCCACTCGGCGCTCGCCGTCCATACCTTCCAGGCGTGGGGACAGGCTCGTGGCGACCGTGCCGGCAAGGCCTCTGAGCCACTGCACGAGGCCCTCACTCCCCCGTTCTTCTTTCATCGCTCGGAGCAACAGGCCGGAAAACCAACTGTATTGCTTGGGGAAGAGCTCCGTTCCGCGCGGTGTGAGCACGAACGTTTGACCCGGACGCCCCGCGGTCTTGCGTTCATCCCCCTTGCAAACGTAGCCTTCGGCTTCCAGGGCGGTGAGGTGCTGGCGCACGGCCGTACGGGTAATTTGGGCCTCTGAGGCGAGCTGATCGATGGAGACGCCCCCCTTGTTTTTCAACATGAGCCTCAGCAATTCCTGCTGACGTCTGCCAAACCGTTCTAACATTCAAGACCCTCTTCATGCCGCTGAGATCGATTATATCAAGGGTGTGGGGGCTAGGGACTCAGGCCTTGATGAGCGCCAGGAACTCCGTCCGGCGCTCAGGCTGAAGAAACTCTCCCGCATACGCAGTGGTCACCATCATAGCCCCCTCCTTTCGGATCCCCCGGCAGCTCATGCAGGAATGACGCGCCTCGATCATCACGGCGGCCCCTCGCGCCGACAAATGGGTCATGAGCGCCTGCATGACCTGCTGGGTCATGCGCTCTTGAATCTGGAGGCGGCGCGCGAAACAGTCCACCAACCTCGCGAGCTTCGAGAGGCCCACCACGCGTTGGCCCGGGAGGTAAGCCACATGGGCCACGCCTTCGAAGGGTAGCCAGTGATGTTCACAGGTCGAGTGGAAAGGGATGTCGCGAAGCAGGACGATCTCGCGATAACCCTCCACCTCATCGAACGTGGTGGAGAGAAGGCTTTCGGGTGATTGTCGATACCCGGCAAACAGCTCCGACCAGCTCTTGAGGATCCGGGCGGGCGTCCCACTCAGTCCCTCTCGGTCGGGTTCCTCTCCGAGGTATGTCAACAGCGTCCGGATCGCCTCCAGGGCGTCATCCTCACAAGCTTTCGCTACTCTCAATTCAAGGGCCATGAGTCGCTCCTATCGGTGTCCGGCGAAGACGTCGAAAGCCGGGGGGCTGTGCCCCCCGGCGACCTTGCGAGACTAGTGCAAATGGGGATATTCCCCCATCCGCTTCTTCTTTTCACTGTCGCTGATCAGCCAGTTGATCACATGGATATGGCGCTCCATGACGCCCGGGTGCGCACCGGAGACGTGAACTTCCGTATGGTCCACCTTCAGGCCACTCAGCGAGGTGCCGAGGTTCGGCCATGCGGCATTTTTCTCGAGATCCGCGGCGGGCAGCATGTAGGTCACGTTGACCAGCTCGCCATTCTTGTCGTAGCCGAGGAACGGCCCTGCCGGCAGGGTCTTCGGGTCGACGTAGAGGGTCCCGAGACCCGACACGAAGGCCATGCCCGGGTTCTTCAAGGCGTCGCTCACCTTCACGAAGCCGGCCGGCGGATTGCCGTGCAGGTTTAAAGCGGCATAGGCCGAGTGCTGGGGCATTACCGTGGCGCCGAAGGCGATAAGCGCCCCGAACGCAATGGTCGTTAAAGCTCTTGCTTGGGTTCCAGAATTCTTCATAGGGTGGCTCCTTCTTGCGTGCGTGATGTGAAACGAGCTTGCGAACGTAGGACGCATCATAGAGCAAGCAAGCAACTTTCGCAATATAAATGTGTCTAAAGTGTCAAAAATAGCCGCCGAGACGATTCAGGCCTCAGTGCCGGAACGTGGCAGCGGAGCACGGTTCGGCGTCACTGAAGGAGAATTGGATCAGATACGGCTGCTGATCTAGCGTTCCGGAATCCGGCCAGGCTGCTGCAAGGGATCGGCAAGCGGTCGCGATAGAGCGATGGCTCGAGGCGACGACAACGAGTTCCACAACTCGGAGCCGGGGAGTTCCCTTCGGCCGGCCAGCGGATCGATGATGATCTGGGTGCCATCCCCAAGTTGGCCGGTCCAAACAACGGAATGCCTGACTTGACTGTTCCAGACCGATAAGATGGCAGGTCGCCTGGATGCTCGGAGGTGAGCCGGGTCCGCCGAGACCTCGATGGCCTGGAAACCAAACTGGCGAATCCCCTTCACCAAATCGCCCGTTGTGCTGCCGAAT
>DATNQJ010000511.1:0-4569 GCA_036704085.1 Stenomitos sp. | reverse complement strand
CCTCGACGGGGTTTCAGTGTTAATGATGAAGGACGATTATACCAGAGATCGGTCGCTGATAGGATCCGGGCGCCTCCCGCGTGGAAGGCGCCCGGATCCTCGCATCTGCGCCTACTTGGTGCGCCGCCGGACCACCTCGAGCGCGAGGCGCTTCTGGGCGCCGCTCAGGGTCACGGGCAGGTTGCCCACCGAGTAGTCCGAGACGTAGGCCTGGTCCCCGATGCGGGTCTGGCCGCCCTGAGCCGTGACGGCCGGGTGCGGGACCAGCGGCGTGCCGGGATCCGCCGGAGTGGGCGGGGTCGGGACGAAGACCTGGGCGATGACGGTCTTCATCCAGTACTGCTCCTTGGCCTGCGGGGAGAGGTACCAGGGCGGGCTGGTGAAGTTGCCGTTGAGGCCGTGGGCGGTCAGGACCGAGCCCATGCCGTTGGCGTGCACGTTGGCGATCCGGATGCCGTAGACGTTGGGCCCGGTCTGGTCCGCCAGGAACACGTAGGAGTCGCCGTTGGCCGCGGTGAAGGAGAAGATGTGCTCGGTGCCGCCGTCGCTGCGGGTGACGGTGGTGACCTTGCCCGTCATCATCAGGGGGATCGAGATGCCGAGCGCATCCGCCTGCGCGAGCAGGTCACCCACCGGCATCTTGAGGGTGTTGGCCAGGGAGGTGGCCGTCGCCTGACCGTACTCGGTGTTGCTCGAGGTAACGGTGACGGGCTGGCCCTTCGCATCCAGGTACGGGTTGCCGTTGGGATCGAGCAACGGGGAGCCGACAGCGGTTCCCGCGCTCGACAGGGCCTGCACCGCCTCGGGCGTGTCGAGCGCGAACGCCGGCAAGGGCACGAAGATCACGAGCAGGAGGGCGACGTAGAGCAGAGCGCGGCGGAAGGTTACCATCGTCAGTCTCCTTTCGAAGGGCTGTACGGCTGTTATCGCCCGCTCCCGACGCGGAGTGACGCGGTTTAAAGCAAGCTTTTCCGAGCCTTAACCGCGTGGTATCATCGGGCTTCCCGGGAGGCCGCCATGGACGTCATCCTCACCCACACCAACGCCGACTTCGACAGCCTCGGGGCGATGATCGGGGCCAAGCACCTGCATCCTCGCGCCGTGATCGCGCTGCCGGCCGCCCTCAACGCGAACGTCCGGCGTTTCGTCGGCCTCTACCGCGAGGCCTTCGGCATGGTGGACTTCGCCTCCCTCGATCCGGCCGAGATCGAGCGGGTCATCCTGGTCGACGCCCAGGACCCCGGCCGGGCGGGCCACGTCCAGCCCCTCTTGGACCGCGCGGACGTCGCCTGGGAAATCGTGGACCACCACCCCCCGCTCGATCGCCCGTTGCCGCCCGGCCCCCACGAGATCCGCGCCGCCGGGGCCGCCACGACCCTCCTCGTCACCCGCCTGCGCAAGGCGGGCGAGGCCCTGAGCGTCCCCGAGGCGACGGGCATGCTGCTCGGTCTCATGGAGGACACGGGCCGCCTGAGCTACCCGGGCACGACGCCCGAGGACGCGGAGGCCGTCGCCTACCTCCTGCAGCAAGGCGCCCGCCTCGATCACGTCGCGGACTACCTGGACACTCCGCTCTCGGCCCCGCAGCAGGAGCTGCTCTCCGCCCTGTTGCCGGGCCTGCAGTTCGCCGAGCTTGCGGGCTCCCAGGTGCTCCTGGCGGGCCTGGACCACCCGCAGCCGGTGGAAGGCCAGTCGCTCGTGCTCGAGCGGCTCATGACCCTCTACCGGCCGGCTGTGGCCGTGATGGTCGTGCGCACGGGCGCGCACACCCAGATCGTGGCCCGGGCCCGGGCCGGCCTCGACCTGCGATCGCTCCTCGCGGACTGGGGGGCCCACGGGCATCCCGGGGCGGTCGCCGCGCACCTCGAGTCGGGCGAGGATCCCGAGCGGATCCTGGCAACCGTGCGCGAGCGCCTGCCGCACCTCGCCCCCGTGGGCCCCATGGCCCGGGACCTCATGAGCGCGCCCGTGCGATCGCTCGACCTCGACACCACCGCCGCCGAGGCCCTCGAGGCCATGCGCCGGTGGGGCCACACGGCCATGCCCGTCGTGCACCAGGGGCGCGTGCAGGGGGTCATCTCGCGCCGGGACGTGGACCGCGCGCTTCACCATGGGTTCGGCGATCGCCCCATCAGGGGCATGTTCGCCCGCCGGGTCGAGGCCGTCGCGCCCGACACGCCCCTCGACGCCCTGCGTGCACGCATGATAGAGCTCGACATCGGGCGCCTGCTGGTCCTGGACCAGGGCCGGCTGGTCGGCATCGTCACCCGGTCGGACCTGATCCGGACCCAGGATCGGCTGGACCGGACGCCCGCGGCCGAGACGGACACCTACGACCTGGCCGAGCGGTTGAAGGCCATGTGGCCTGCCGACTGGCAGGACGTCCTGCACGTGGTGGGGGACATCGCCGGCTCGCGCCCCACCTACCTCATCGGCGGGGCCGTCCGGGATCTCATGCTGGAGCGGCCGAACTTCGACATCGACCTCATGGTCGAAGGGGATGCGATCGCCCTGGCGCGCGATCTCGCCACCCAGCTCGGGGCGAGACTGAAAGTTCACGAGGCCTTCGGGACGGCGCACGTCACCCTGCCGACGGGTAAGCGCCTGGATCTGGCGACCGCGCGCATCGAGCACTACCCCTACCCGGGCTCCTTGCCCGTGGTCTCGCCCTCGACGGTGCGCCAGGACCTCGCGCGGCGCGACTTCACCATCAATGCGCTCGCCATGCGCATCAACCCCGAGGCCTTCGGCGAGCTCATGGACTTCTTCGGCGGCGTGCGCGACCTGCGCGAGCGGGTGCTGCGCGTCCTGCACCCCATCAGCTTCATCGAGGACCCGGTCCGGCTCTTCCGGGCGGTCCGGTTCGAGACCAAGCTGGGCTTTCGCATGGATTCCGTCACCGAGGCCTACGGGCGCTATGCCATGGAATCGGGCCGCTTCGACGGGATGGCCGGAGAGCGGCTGAAGCTGGAGCTGCGGCTCGGCCTCGGCCTCCCCGAGGTCGCAGGCCTCGTCGAGCGCCTCGACGACCTCGATGCCTGGCGCATGTTGCACGGCGAGCTGACGGTCACGGCCGAAACCCGGCAAGCCCTCTGCCGGCTCGACCGGTGGCACCGGTTCCGGACGACGGAAGCGGACGGCGATCGCTGGATCGTGCCGCTCGCGCTCTTGCTGCGCGGGTTGCCCCCGGAGGCACGCGAGGCGGTCATCACCCCCCTGCACCTGAACCGGGACGAGCGCACCACGCTCATGGCGTGCTGGGAGGGAACCGCGCGGCTCGCCAATGAGTCCAAGGAATGGGAGTGCCTTCCGGACTCGGAGCTCGCACGCCGGCTGCAAGGGCTGCCGGATGCGGCCCTGTGGGCGATCGCGGCCCTGGCCCCCAGCCCCCGCTTTTGGCGCCGACTTAGGCGCTACGCGACGGTCCTGCGGGACCTCAAGCTCGCGCGGGTGGATGGAGCCTGGCTCAAGGCCCAGGGAATTCCGCCGGGCCCGGCCTACGCCGAGATCCTGGGGGCGCTCCTCGACGCTAAGCGGTCGGGGCAACTGCCCACGCCGGAGGCCGAAGAGGCCGCTGCGCGCCGCTGTCTCGTGGATCGGGGCTTCTCTGTATAATGTCCGCAGAAAGGACATGTGAATGCTTGGGATTTTCTCTGGTGGCCTGGATACCTACGGCCTCATCAATCGGGCCCTGATCTGGGTGCCGCTCTTGATCGTGTCGCTCTCCCTGCACGAGTTCGGGCACGCGGCGACCGCCTACGCCCTGGGTGACGAGACGCCCAAGCGCGAAGGCCGGGTCACGCTGAATCCCCTGGCGCACATGGACCCCCTGGGCACGCTCATGATCCTGTTCGGGCCCATCGGCTGGGGCAAGCCCGTCCACATCAACCCGGCGAACCTGCGCTGGCGCCAGGGTGAGTTGCTCGTCTCCTTCGCGGGCCCCGGCATGAACCTGGTGCTCGCGTTCCTCGCGGTGGCCGCGCTCAAGTACCTGGCCATCCCCGCGGAGCTGGAGCAGGTGCATTCGATGCTGAGCATCCTGTTCGTCATGAACGTGGGGCTCGCCGTCTTCAACCTGCTGCCCATCCCGCCCCTGGACGGCGGGCACATCTGGACGGCCATCTTGCCCTACCGCTGGCGCGGCGCCTACTACCACCTCTTGCCCTACGGCATCATCCTGCTCATCCTGATGGTCATGTGGCCGGGCGCCAACTTCGGCATCGGCCTGCTCATCCAGACCGTCGGCCACTGGATCTACAACCTCCTGCCGTGAGCACGAAGGCCCTTACCCGCGTCCGGCAGGTCTGGGATCTGCTGACCAAGCGCGTATCCCCTGAGGACGAAGCCTGGGCGCGCTCCTACCTGCAGGGTCCGGAGCTGGCCCTCTACGACGGGATGCAGCGCTACGATCGCTACCACTGCACCACCGTCGCGCGCCGCTTCGCGGCCCTCGAGCCGCCCGAGTGGGCCCTCAAGGGCGCGCTCCTGCATGACTGCGGCAAGCCGAAGGGCTACGGCCTCTTCTGGCGGGTCTTCGTCGTGCTCTTTCCTGATGTCGGCATCGCAGCC
>DATNQJ010000510.1:0-7844 GCA_036704085.1 Stenomitos sp. | reverse complement strand
GAACTCCTTGCGGTCGATGGCTCCTCGAACCATGAAGCCGGTCCGGGTGGCGCCCCATGGGTCCTTGTGGATCCCCGAGTACTCGGCCTCGAGGCTCATCTCGCGGGTGATGCCGCGGATCGTCAGGTCTCCGATCACGCGGTAGTTCTCCTGATCGATGCGCTCGATACGGCGGCTGACGAACGTGATCTTGGGGAACTGCTCCGCGTCGAAGAAGTCCGCCGAGCGCAGGTGCTGGTCGCGATTGGCGTCGCGCGTGTCCAGGCTGGCGACCTCAATGTCGCCCGAGATCCTGGAGCGCGTGAGATCGCTCATGTCGAGCTCGAGCGTGCCGGAGTAGTGCTTGAACTCACCGCGCACCGTTGCAACCATCATGTGCTTGACGGAGAAGCCCACGTGGGTGTGGCTGCTGTCGATTTGCCAGTTCATGGGTGACATCCTTTCATCTGAGGCCCTGGGGCCTCGTAAACGGGTTGGACGTGACTTAATCGCTTACGCGAGATCGAAGAGTAGGACCTCGGCATCCGTGGTGGCGACCAGACGTAGGGTTGCCTCCTGGTGGATGCGCGCCCCGTCCCCCGCTGCGAGGGGCTGGCCATTGAGTTGAAGGTCGCCGCAGGCCACATGCAGGAAGGTTCTGCGGCCGGCGGGCGGGTGATACTCGACCTGTTCGCCGGCGGTCAGAACCCGTGCGTAGAGGTGAGCGTCCTGTTGGATCGCGATCGAGTTGCCTTCGCCGTCCGGTGAGGCGAGCAGGAGCCATTGCCCGCGCTTCTCGTCCGCGTCGAAGTGCCGCTGGTCGTAGTGAGGCTTGTGTCCCCGCTCGTTCGGAAGGATCCAGATCTGGAGGAAGTGCACCAGCTCGCTCTGCGAGGGATTGAACTCGCTGTGCGTCACTCCGGTGCCGGCGCTCATGTACTGAATGTCGCCAGGCCTGATGACCGACCCGTTGCCCATCGAGTCCTTGTGTTCGAGAGCGCCGTCCAGCACGTACGTGATGATCTCCATGTCCCGGTGCGGATGGGTGCCGAAGCCCTCACCCGGCTGGACCCGGTCCTCGTTGATGACTCGCAGCGAGGAATAGCCCATGTGGGCCGTATCGAAGTACTCACCGAACGAGAACGTGTGAAAGGTGTTCAACCAGCCGTAATCGGCGTGTCCACGTTCGTTCCCCTTGCGAATCGCCAGCATGGGTATCCCTCCTTGGCGCCATGAGTTGCCGGTCAGCCGCGATAGCGCTTGACGCTCGGCATTTGTGTCTACGTAGTCATAATATACGTCTACGTAGACACAACGTCAAGGGGGCCACGAAAATTCCAAGCGAGGGGACAGCGCGCGTCGCCGGCTCACTGCTGGCTGCCGAGACCCTACGGCCCTCGATTGATGCCTACTTTGGCAACTCAGCAGGAGCGGCCCCTGGCCGTGAGGGGCGAAACGCGGAGGGATCATGAGCGGGCGTGGAATCGGACGGATAGAAGATCGGCGATTACTTGGGTGACGAACGGCTGATCATGTCCTGCTGTGATGTCGAGGTGGGGCTGTTTGGCCAAAAAAGAACCCCCCTGAGCTCTCAGGAGCTCAGGGGGGTTGAAGCTGGGGCGGTAGGATTCGAACCTACGGTAGCCGCTTCCAAAGAGCGGTGCCTTACCACTTGGCGACGCCCCATCGGGATTCGAGATTCGTGAGTGTAGCCGATCGGCCGGGGACTGTCAAGGAAGCGGAGGCTTCAAAGCCGCCTAGGACGCGCCGAGGCCGGAGTTGGTTCGATCCGGAGGCGGGGTGTTAATTTAGTGTTAGCTTAAAGGTGGTTTGACGGTCTCTTAAAAACTTAGGTCGGATTTATGAAACTGTTAGCCGTATCTTTACCGAATCGCCGGTCAGGCCCCCGATAAGAGGGGTGTGAAGGGTAACAACAAGTGGTTGGTAACCAGTTAAGGAGGCCCAGGATGGCGATTCAAAGCTCGAACAGCAATCTGCAGATGTCGGCGAAGGCGGCTAGCTACTTGCCCACCGCCAACAGCGACAACATGGCTGGGATGCGCATGGCCGCCCCTGTGGTCAACAGCGTTCAGCAGATCAAGATGGCCAAGGACGTCTTCCAGGGCAGCCGCATGACCGCCAACGCCGGTGCCGAAGGCGTCGGGGCCATCGCAGGTCGCTTCAGCGGCGCGTTCGGCGGGGTCTTCCAGACCATCGGCAAGGCGCTCAAGGCCAACCTGTTCACCTCGGCCCTGCTCTCGGGCATCAGCAACGTGTATGAGCTCGCCACCGGCAAGGTGAAGCCGATGCAGGCAGCCGGTAACTTCGTGGCCGACACGGCGGCCTACACGGCGATCGGCGCCACCGCCACCACCATCGGCGGCTTCCTCGGCAGCCTCATCCCCATCCCCTTCGTCGGCACGGCACTCGGCATCGGCATCGGTCTCTTGGCCGGCAAGCTCTACGAGGATCACGTCCGCAGCAAGTTCTCGGCGACCGTCACCCAGGGCATCCAGAGCCTGACGGCCTCGGCGCAGCAGATGGGCAACAACTCGACCACGCCCGCCGCGACCCCGACCGCGTAGTCCCCCCTTTTCCCACGGCCCAGGAGTGGCCACCCTCCCCAACCCAACCCTCCTACACCAAGGCCCCCTGGCGTTTGCCAGGGGGTTTTGAGGTCGTCGGGGCGTTACTGGGGGATCTCGTTCGGGTATCAAGGGTGGGGGCTCACCTGCTGCAAATCGCGCCATCGCGCGCTGGACGTCTGGCCCATCCTCCCCGGATGTGCCAAAATAGCAAGGCCGTTTCCGGATCGGCTCCACGGAGGATAAAAAGCGCCCTATGGCTAACGTCGTCTTCGACCACATCAAGAAGCAGTACGGGGACAACCCGCCGGTCATCAAGGACCTGAATCTGCGCATCGAGGACAAGGAATTCCTCGTTCTGGTGGGGCCCTCGGGCTGCGGCAAGTCGACCGCCCTGCGCATGATCGCGGGCCTCGAGGATATCTCGGGCGGCTTCCTGTCGATCGGGGACATGGTCGTCAACGACATCCACCCCAAGAACCGCGACATCGCCATGGTGTTCCAGAACTACGCGCTCTACCCGCACATGACCTGCTACGAGAACATGGCCTTCGCCCTCAAGCTGCGCAAGATGCCGAAGGCGGAGATCCACGGCAAGGTCATGGAGGCGGCCAAGTCGCTCGAGATCGAGCACCTCCTCGAGCGCAAGCCGAAGGCTCTCTCGGGTGGTCAGCGCCAGCGCATCGCCATTGGCCGCGCCATCGTCCGCGAGCCCAAGGTCTTCCTGATGGACGAGCCGCTCTCGAACCTCGACGCCAAGCTGCGCGTCTCGATGCGCGCCGAGATCAAGAAGCTCCATCAGCGCCTCCAGACCACCTTCGTCTACGTGACGCACGACCAGACCGAGGCCATGACCCTCGGCGATCGCATCGCCATCATGAAGGCGGGCGATCTGCAGCAGTGCGACACCCCGCACGAGGTCTACAACAACCCGGCGAACCTGTTCGTGGCGACCTTCATCGGCTCGCCCCAGATGAACCTCCTCGACGGCACCATGAAGGTCGCGGGCTCCGAGGCCGTGGTGGAGGGCAAGGGCTTCAAGTTCGTCCTGCCCAAGAAGTCGAGCTTCCGCGACGGCGCGGTGGTGGTCGGCATCCGGCCCGAGCACATGACCGTCACCCAGGGAGACCTGGGCCTCGTGGGTCAGGTCGAGGTCACCGAGCCGATGGGCTTCGAGACCTACGTGTACCTGCCGGGCGATCGCGGTCCGATCATCGCCCGCGTCTCCGAGGAGCACGCGCCCAAGGTGGGGGAGACGGTCCGCTTCACGGTCGATCCCGCGAAGATCCACGTCTTCGATCCCCAGACCGAGGCCCGCCTCTCGTAACGTTCCACGCAAGAGCCCGCCGTGCCTCAGGCACGGCGGGCTTTTGCATGGTTCCTGTTTGGTTACTTGCCGAACATGGTGGTGAGGGCGCCGACCAGCTTGGTGCGGGCGAACTTCTCGTACAGCCAGCCCAGGCCGACGCCGAGCGCGCTGCCGACCAACAGGCCGCCGATCGTGCCGAGCGGGCCGAGCAGGCTGCCCACCGCGGCCCCGATGGCCGTCGAGGTGGCGCCGATGCCGGTGTAGGCGACCGTGTCGGCGGCAAAGCCCGCTGCTGCCTGCTTGCCGGTGACCCGGTGCTTGAAGAGGTCCATGCCGTTGGTGACGGCCGAGAACAGGGCCGCGGTCACGAAGTTGCGCTTCAGGAGGCCCGGCAGCGAGTCGAGGATGCCCGAGAAGAAGCCGCGGGCGCCGTTGGTGAGACCCGGGGCCAGCACGCCGGAGGCGATGCCGCCGTTGCCGGCGCCCGACTCCAGGTAGTTCATCATGGCGACCCCACCCAGGCGCAGGCCGGTGCTCAGGTCGCTCGCGCCGGGCAAGGTGGGGGCCGGCGTCGTGGGCGGCTTGGGCTGGGAGACCGGAGGCGTGGGAACCGGAGTCGGAGCCGGAGTAGGAGCCGGAGTCGGCTGGGGCGCCGGCGTCGCGGGCGGCTTGGGCTGCGAGACCGGAGGAGTCGGCGCCGGAGGCACGGTGGGCTTCGGCGCCGGCTTGCTCGTGCTGCGCGCGGGCATCTTGAGCGTCTGGCCCGGATAGATGAGGTTGGGGTTGCTGATCTTGTCCCGGTTCAGGTCGTAGATCTCACGCCAGCGGTTCGCGTCGCCCAGCTGTTCCTTGGCTATCTTGCTCAGGTTGTCGCCGCTGCGGACCGTGTAGACCCACGAATCGCCCTTGGGCGCGCTCGGCGCAGGGGTGGGGGCGGGCGCCGGAGCGCTCGAGCCGTTCAGCTTGGCCTCGACGCCCTTGCGGACCCGGTCCCAGTCGAAGTTGGGCGAGGGATCGTTCTTGCGCCCCTTGGGCAGGGCGACGTCCTTGTGGCTCGTGATGCGGCTGACGGGGATGTGATAGGTCTGGCACATCCACGCCACGAGGTTGATGAGGGCGTTGTACTGGGAAGCGGTGTACGGATCCTTGCCGTCGCCCTTGTTGACGATCTCGATGCCGAGGGAGAAGTCGTTGACGTCGCCGCGGCCCTGGAAGCTGCTCACCCCCGCATGCCAGGCGCGCTTGCCGTCCGGCACCGACTGCACGATGGTGCCGTCCTTGCCGACGATGTAGTGCGAGCTGACCTGCGACGCGGAGTTCTGGAAGTAGCGGCCCGTGTCCTGCGCGGTCCCGCCGCTGGCGGTGTGGTGGAGCACGATGGAGCTGATGTCGTTGGAGCCACCCGGACGGCTGTTGTAGTTGGGGGAGGGCATGGAGACGACACTCGGCTTCTGCAGCTGGCTGCCTCCGCCGGCGGCGACCGCCTGGCGCAGGGGGGAGAATCGAGTATCCAGACGGACTGCCATACCATGCTCCTTTCGTCCGGAGAGGACCGTTAGGGAACCTATCGGCCCATGCCCCGGTCCAATCGGTAAAGGCTACGTAAAAATTGGACGCGGAAGGGTTTAAAATCCGGCGGGCCGGATCGGCGCCCCGCCCGCCATGCGCCCCCCTGGAGGGCGTCCTGGCGTCACCGAGGTCGTTTTACAAGGCATCCGACGCCACGTATAATGGGGCGTTCGTGTCTTGGCGTCAGCATCAGGACTGGATTTGCGCCATCCGTTGCCACGCCGACGCGTCTACGAGGAGACTTCATGACACTGAGAGACTGGTTCGCCGCGCGCCAGAAGGGCCAGCTCGTCGACACCGAGCGCGAGAAGCGCGAGGTGGCCGATGGCCTCTGGACCAAGTGCGACAGCTGTACCGAGCCCTTGTTCACCAAGGAGCTCTTCGCCAACCTCAACGTTTGCCCCAAGTGCGGCCACCACTTCCGGGTGGGGGCGCGCGATCGCATCGCGCAGCTCCTGGATCCGGGGTCGTTCCGCGAGACCCATACCGAGCTCCGCTCGATCGATCCTCTGGGCTTCGTCGACAGCAAGCCCTACCCCCAGCGCCTGATCGAGAGCCGTGCCAAGGCCGGCGACGGTGACAGCGTGATCACCGGCCAGGGAACCATGGACGGCCACGGCGTGACCATCGCCGCGATGGACTTCGCCTTCATGGGCGGCTCCATGGGCTCGGTGATGGGCGAGAAGCTCACCCGCGCCATCGAGGAGAGCATCGAGCAGCGCCTGCCCCTGGTGGTGGTCTGCGCGTCCGGCGGCGCCCGCATGCAGGAGGGGACCCTGTCCCTGATGCAGATGGCCAAGACCTCGGTCGCGCTGGCGAAGTTCGCCAAGGAAGGGCTGCTCTACATCAGCGTGCTCTCCAACCCGACCACCGGCGGCGTGAGCGCCAGCTTCGCCAACCAGGCGGACATCATCCTGGCCGAGCCCGGCGCCATCATCGGCTTCGCGGGGCGGCGCGTCATCGAGGCGACCATCCGCCAGAAGGCGCCGGCGGACTTCCAGACCGCCGAGTGGGTGTTCAAGCACGGCCAGATCGACCAGATCGTGCCGCGCCCGCGCCTGCGTGACACCCTCGCCCAGCTCATCTCCATGCACACGGTTCGCAAGGTCGATCCGGTCCGCGTCCAGTAAGGGGAACCCATGCTCCAGACCAAGAAGCGCAAGGCTCCGCCGCTCGAGTTCGAACTGCCGATCCTCGAGCTCGAGGAGAAGATCGCCGAGTTCCGGCAGCTGGCCGAGGCCGGCGGCGTGGACCTGAGCGAGGAAGTGGTCCGCCTCGAGGAGCGCGCCCACAACATCCGGCGTGCCATCTACGAGAACCTCACGCCCAGCCAGCGGATCCAGATCGCCCGTCACCCGGCGCGTCCCACGGCCCTGGACTACATCCAGGCCATCTCCGAGGAGTTCCTCGAGCTACACGGGGATCGCATGGGCTTCGACGATCGGGCCATCGTGGGCGGCGTCGGCCGCTTCGAGGGCCAGACGGTCATGTTCGTCGGCCACCAGAAGGGCCGCGACACCAAGGACAACATCCTCCGCAACTTCGGCATGGCCCACCCCGAGGGCTACCGCAAGGCCCAGCGCCTCATGCGCCACGCCGCCAAGTTCGGCATGCCGATCGTGACCCTCATCGACACCCAGGGCGCCTACCCCGGCATCGCCGCCGAGGAGCGGGGCCAGGCGATCGCGATCGCCGAGAGCCTCACCCAGATGGCGGCCCTCGAGGTGCCCATCGTCTCGGTGGTGATCGGCGAGGGCAGCTCGGGCGGCGCCATCGGCATCGGCATGGGCGATCGCGTGCTCATGTTCCAGAATGCCTACTACGGCGTCATCTCGCCCGAGGGCTGCGCGGCCATCCTCTGGAAGGACGCGGCCATGGCCCCCCGGGCCGCCGAGATCCTCAAGCTCACCTCGGACGACCTGCTCGAGCTGGGCGTCATCGACGGCATCATCCCGGAGCCGGTCGGCGGCTGCCACAAGGATCCGATCCTGTCGGCCAAGAACCTGGCGGTGGCCCTCTCGGACCAGCTGCACGAGCTCTTGCGCGTGCCGGCCTACAAGCTGATCGACGATCGCTACGCCAAGTACCGCAAGATGGGGCAGTTCAGCGAGGTCTTCTAGAACTCCTACGCCATCGTGCCCAGGGCCGCCCGAACGGGCGGCCCTGTTTTTTTGGCGTGGGCGGGGAGATCGGGCGCCCGACGTGTAGGTTGGCGCGTTTGGGGAATAAGAGGGACGAAGGGAGGTTGGCATGACTCAACTTGGTAAGTTCCTGATGCTCGCGGCACTTTTGGCGCTGCCCCTCGTCATGGCGGGTTGCCCGGCCGAGGAAGACACGACCGGCGCGCCGGTCACCCGGAAATCTCCCACGCCCACTCCGGCGGGGACGGGGCTGGGCGGCCA
>DATNQJ010000509.1:0-2421 GCA_036704085.1 Stenomitos sp. | reverse complement strand
CGTTGCCCGCCACCTCCGAGGCCTGCTCGAGGTTCTGGGCCACGTGCCGGATGCTCGCCGCCATCTCCTCGATCGAGGCCGAGATCCCGTTCACCTCGCCCGCGAGGGTGTCGCAGTTGCTCGCGACCTGCTGGACGCTCGCGATCATCTCCTCGACCGAGGCGGAGGTGCCGTCCACGTTGCCCGCCAGATCACGGGCATGGGCCGCCACGCGCTTGATGCTCGCGGCCATGGCCCGCATGATCTGGGAGGTATGTTCGGCCGAGACGGCCTGGGCGCGGGTGGTAGCCGCCAGCTCCTCGGTGCTCGCGCTGATCTGCCCGCTGCTCGCCGAAACGACCTCGGAACTGCCGTGGACCCGGTCGATGATGAGGCGCAGCGCCCCGATCATCGTCTGGTAGCTCTGGCTCATGCGGCCGATCTCGTCCTGGCCCGTGACCGGCACGTCGTGGCTGAGATCGCCTCGAGCCACCGCGCCGAGGGCCGCCTCGATCCGATCCAGCGGCTTGAGGGCGCGCCGCAAGAGCACGAACACAAAGGCGCTGAGAATCAGGATGAGGGCGATCGAGGACAGGGACAGGGTGAGGACGCTGTTGCGGATCGCCGCATCGAGCATGGCCTTGGAGATGCCGATCCGGTAGGCCCCCCAGTGTTGCCCCTCGATCGTGATGGGCTGGGAGACGTCCCACGCCCACTCGCCGGTGTCACGGTGATACAGCTGCACGAGGGCGTCCGGGGACTGGTTGTGAGCCGCCTTGATGCCCACCGGGTCGTCGAATTTCCGCTTGGAGCGCTTCGGGTTGGTGTGGGTGGGGATGTAGCCGTTGTTATCGAAGGCCCCGGCGAACAGGATGTCGGGGTCCTGCATCATGGACTGGCCGACCCGATCGAAGGCCTCGTCCGCGAACGCGTCGTAGCGGGTGTGGTACTTCTTGACCTCCCCGTCCTCGAACAGATCGTACTGCTCGCTGAACACGTCCTCGCGCTTGAGGCGCCCGCTTCGCAGGGCCTGCTCGAAGAGTTCGCTCACCGCGGCAGCTCCGGCCTGGGCCTTGCTCTTGCCCCGGGCGACGATCCCCTGTTCGAGGCTCGTGGTCGAGTTGTGAATGAAAAAACCGCAGAGCGCCGCCAGCATGACGGCGAGGGCCACGACCAGGAGCGTCGAGACCCGGAAAGAGACACTGGTGCGCAGCTTTTGTAGCATGGCCATCCTTTCCTCGCGCAATCTAATCGATCGGCGGGCGAAAACTCGCTCGTCAGTTGAATTATAGACCGGTCGGTGGGTGGATATAACCAGCTGACGCGGGTTTCGGTCTGGAAAATGACTACAAAATATGACGCTTGTGACGTTAAGGCGTTACGGAACCCGGATCGAGCGTCGTCCGGAGCGCCCATGTGCTCGACGGGTAGGCCGCCGCCAGGTGGCGCCAGACTTGCCACATCCGGTCCTTGTCGCCGCGGAAGTAATGGGTCGTGCCTTGCCAGAACAGGGCTTCGGGCGCAGCGGCCGTCTCCGGCAAGTCGGTGACGGTCCGGGCGAAGAGGCTCTCGGCTTCGGCATACCGGGCGCTGCGCATCTCGAAGAGACCTCGGGCGAGGCGCAGCTCCCCCAATAGCTCCCGTGGCGGGAGAAAGCCCACGGTCTCGCGCAGCGTGGGGCCCCGGAAGTGCACGAAGACCAGCGTCGGAGTCCAGAGGATGCTGTAGCGGCGGGCCACTTCGCGCTCCACCCTGGGGTTGAGGCGCGCGAGGACGAAGTGCTCCGAGAGCTCCTGCTGGACCGCGGGGTCGGGGTAGGAAACGGCTTCCAGCCGTTCACAGCCTGTTCAGCCAGGCAAGGCGAAGTCGATCAGGAGCGGCTTTCGCGCCTGGGTGGCGATCTCGGTCGCGGCGGCGAGGTGGTCGTGCCAGGTCAGGGTCATGGCGGTCCTCCTGGATCGAGGAGGCCCCCCTGCGGGGCAGGGGGGCCTCAGGGAACGAGGGAGGCCTAGGCGTGCAGGATGCGCCGCGCGGCTTCCTTGGTGACCTCCGAGAGGGTGGGGTGCGCGTGCATGGTGCGCGCGATGTCTTCCGACGACCCGCCGAACTCCATCACCGTCACGGCCTCCGAGAGCAGCTCGCTGACGCTCGGGCCGATCATGTGGACGCCCAGGACCTTGTCGGTCTTGGCATCGGCCAGGATCTTCACGAAGCCCACCGTGTCGTTGTGCGCGAGCGCGCGGCCGTTCACCGAGAAGGGATAGCTGCCCGACTTGTAGGCCACGCCGTCCTTCTTGAGCTGCTGCTCGGTCTTGCCGACCCACGCGATCTCGGGCGAGGTGTAGATGACCCAGGGGATGGTGTCATAGTTGACGTGCCCCGCCTGACCCGCGAGGATCTCGGCCACCGCGATGCCCTCCTCCTCGGCCTTGTGGGCGAGCA
>DATNQJ010000508.1:0-10242 GCA_036704085.1 Stenomitos sp. | reverse complement strand
GTAGCGCGCGAAGTGGCTCTCGGCCGCATCCTCGATCACCCAGAGGCCGTGGATGCCCGCTACCTGGTTGAGGGCGTCCATGTCCGCCGGATGCCCATAGAGGTGCACGGCGATGATGCCCCGCGTGCGCGGGGTGATGCTCGCCTCGAGGGCCGTCGGGTCGATGCACCAGGTCTCGGGATCCACGTCGACGAACACGGGCTCGGCCCCCACGTAGCGGACCGCGTTGGCCGTGGCGATGTAGGTCAACGAGGGAACGAGCACCTCGTCGCCGGGGCGAACCCCGAGCGCCAGCAGGATCAAGTGGAGGGCGGCAGTGCCGTTGCACACCGTGATCGCCGTGCGGGTATGGCAGAGGGCGGCGAAGTCCTGTTCGAAGCGGTCGAGGAACGGCCCGGTCGATGAGATCCAGGAACTGCGGAGGGCCTCCACTACGTACTTCTCCTCGTTTCCGCTCAAGTCGGGGCTTGCGATGGGCGTCTTGTGCAACAGTTTCATGGCACTGTCCTTTCTGCGTTGGAGGGCCGTTAGTGGACGAGACATGAGGCGGCGCCCGCGACGAAGGCGCGATAGGCTCGGGCGATCCCCTCGGGCAGGCTGGTAGCCGGTTGCCAGCCAAGCTCCGTGATGCGCTGGATGTCCAAGAGCTTCTGGGGCGTGCCATCAGGCTTGCTGGTGTCCCACTTCAACGCGCCCTCGAAGCCGACGACCGAGGCGACGAGCTCGGCCAGCTGTCGGATGCTGATGTCCTTGCCCGCGCCGACGTTGATCAGGGTTTCGCGACCGGTCGAATCGTACGTCTTCAGGAGATGGATGCAGGCGTCGGCCAGGTCGTCGCTGTAGAGGAACTCGCGCCGGGGCGTTCCACTGCCCCAGACGACGACCTGTGACGCATGCTGGACCTTGGCTTCGTGCATCTTGCGGATGAGGGCGGGCAAGACATGGGCGCTCTCGAGGTCGTAGTTGTCCTCCGGTCCGTACAGGTTGCTCGGCATCACGCACAGGTAGTTGGTCCCGTACTGCCGGTTGTAGGCATGGCACATCTTGAGGCCCGCGATCTTGGCGATCGCGTAGGGCTCGTTGGTGGCCTCGAGGGGGCCGCCCAAGAGCTGTTCCTCCGTGATGGGCTGGGGGGACTCGCGGGGGTAGATGCACGAGGAGCCGAGGAACAGGAGCCGCTGGACTCCGCTCCGGTAGGCGGCCTCGATCACGTTGGACTGGATCTGGAGGTTGTCCGTGATGAAGGTCGCCGGGTAGGCGTGGTTGGCGTAGATCCCCCCCACCTTGGCGGCGGCGAGGAGGACGACCTCGGGCCGCTCCGCGGCGAAGAAGGCCTGCGTGGCCGCTTGGTTGCGGAGGTCCAGCTCCTGGCTCGTGCGCAGGATCAGCCGGGTGTAGCCGGCCGCCTGAAGGCGGCGGACCAGGGCGGAGCCGACCAGGCCGCGGTGACCCGCGACGAAGATGCGTGTAGTGGGCTGCATGGGGTTCTCCTTCGTGAGGCCTTAGAGGGAGGAGGGACGCAGGCACTTGATGGGCTTGGCTGGCGAGCCCGCCACCAGCGTGTGCGGGGGAACGTCCTTGGTTACGACGCTGCCGGCGGCGACCACCGAGGCGCGCCCGATCCGGACGCCCGCGAGCACGATGGCGCCAGCGCCGATCCAGGCGTCGTCCTCGATCATTACCGGGGCGATCAACGGGGGATAGGGGCACTGTCGGAGCAGGCTGCAGTCGGCGGGACTGGCGTGCGTGAGGATCGAGACCCGCGGGGCGAGCGCCACGTGGTTCCCGAGTTGGATCGCACACGTGAGATCCAGCAGGACCGCGTGCCCGATGAAGCAGCCATCGCCGACTCGCAGGTATCTCAGGTCACCGGTATGCAGGTTGATGAACTGCAGGTGGCCGTCGAAGCGCGTCCTTTCCCCAACGGAGGCGCCTACCAGCCGGGCGCAATAGGCCAACGCCTCGCCCGGCAGGAGGTGGAAGAGCTCCGAGAGCACCCCACTCGAGCCGAAGAGGCGCATGGTCACCCGGTGGACGGGGTTCAAGAGGATCCATGCCGCCTGCTTGAAGACCATTTCGAGGAAGCGCCGGATGGCCCGGAGGCAAGCCTCCTTGGCGCCCAAGGGGTGGAAGGGAGAGCCGAGGAGCTGCTGGTACGGGCCAACGGAGAGCACGGGCTGTTTGGCTGGCTGCATAGGGCCTCCGCAAGGTACCGGACAGGAGGGACATTCGGAGAATTGATTTGAAGAGGGTGAAGCCTATTCTAGGCAGGCAGGTCCGGCGTGAGCTGAGCGCCTTGCCCATAACCTCTTGTGCCAATTGGACAAGGATCGGACGACGGGGAGGACGCCGCCCTTGCCGCCTCCCCGCGCCGCTCTCAGCAGGAACCGGTGGCCGTGAACACGGCCGTCACGGTCCTGAACAGGATCTGCCAGTCATACGCCACGGACCAGTTCTGGATGTAGGTCAGGTCCAGCTCGACCATCTTGTGGAAGGAGTCGATCTGGTTCCGGCCGCTGACCTGCCAGAGTCCCGTACAGCCGGGCAAGACCCCCAGGCGCTTGAGGTGGTGGGGCTCGTGCTTGGCGACCTCGTAGGTTGGAAGCGGCCGGGGGCCGATGAGGCTCATCTCACGGCGGATCACGTTGTAGAGCTGGGGCAGCTCGTCGAGGCTGCTGCGGCGAAGGATACGGCCGATCTTGGTGACCCGCGGGTCGTTGCTCATCTTGAAGATGACGCCGTCCTTCATCTCGTTGTAGGCCAACAGCTCCCGGTGCCGGGCCTCGGCGTCGACCCCCATGGTCCGGAACTTGTACATCCAGAACTCGCGGCCGTTGAGCCCGACCCGACGTTGCTTGAAGAGGACGGGGCCGGGCGAGTCCAGCTTGATCAGGACGGCGATGGCGAGCATCACGGGCAGGGCTAGGACCAGGCCCAGGAGGGCGAACGAGAGGTCGAAGAGGCGCTTGCTCAGGCCGGGTAACCCGTGGAGCGAGGGGTGGGAACCTGCCAAGGGGGCGGGGAGGGAGGAGACTCCCCCCTGATTGACGTTCGTGAATTCAGCAGACATGCGCTTTCTCCTTGAGCGAAGGCGTCAGAGGGGGTGTCCAATCCACTCTGCCGAGGCTCCCGCCGAGGGCGTGCCGGGACCTTTCCCTCGGAGCGTGGGAAGGGAAAGGTCCCGGCCGCCCGCCGGCGATCCCCGTTAGGAGGGCAGGCCCTCGAGGCCGAGTGTATGAGGGACCGGCGAGACGACGCTGTCTTGCTGGAAGTAGCTGATGGTGGCCGCGAGGCCTTGCGCCAGGGGAACCTGGGGCTCCCATTCGAGCATGGCTCGGGCCAGGCTGATGTCGGGTCGCCGCTGTCGCGGATCGTCCGCGGGCATGGGCTGGTGCACGATGGGAAGCGCCGGGTTGATGGCCCCCCGGATGAGCTGGGCGAAGGAGAGGACGGTGTATTCATCCGGATTGCCCAGGTTCAGCGGCTCGTGCCAGGGGACGTCCATCAGGCGAACGATCCCCTCGACCAGGTCGCTGACGTACTGGAAGCTGCGGGTCTGGCTGCCGTCACCATAGACGGTCAGGGCCTCGCCCCTCAGGGCCTGGTTGATGAAGTTGGTCACCACCCGCCCGTCGTCGGGCCGCATGCGTGGCCCGTACGTGTTGAAGATGCGGATGATCCGGGTGTCCATGCCATGCGAGCGCCGGTAGGCCATGGTGAGGGCTTCGGCGTAGCGCTTGGCCTCGTCGTAGCAGCTCCTCAGCCCGTTGGGGTTGACGTTGCCCCAGTAGGTCTCGGGCTGCGGGTGAACCATGGGGTCGCCGTAGACCTCCGAGGTGGAGGCGAGCATGAACTTGGCCTCTTTGCGCCGGGCGAGCTCCAGGCCGTTCTGGGTGCCCTGCGCGCCGACCATGAGGGTCTCGACGGGGTACTGCTGGTAATGCGGAGGGCTCGCGGGGCTGGCGAAGTGGAGGACCCAGTCGACCTTGCCCGGCACCTCGAGCCCGAAGCTCACGTCCTGCTCGAGGAAGCTGAAGCGCGGGTGCGACCGGAAGAGCTCCGTGTTCTGCCGCTGGCCGCTCAGGTAGTTGTCGACGCCGACCACCTCGTGCCCGTCCGCGAGGAAGCGTTCGACCAGGTGGGATCCGATGAACCCGGCGCTGCCGGTGACGACGATCCGGCTCATCCATGCACCGTCTCGATCTGGCCGTTGGCCGACAGGCTGGCTTGCGGGACGGCAGGGTACTGGGGCCGGCCGATGCTCACGTAGTCGAAGCCGAGACTGGCCATCTGCTTGGGATCGTAGAGGTTGCGGCCGTCGAAGATGGCAGGGAACTTCAGGCGCTCCTTGACCAGGTCGAAGTTGGGCCGCCTGAACTCGTTCCATTCGGTGCAGATGACCAGGGCGTCGGCTCCCCAGAGCGCCTCGTAGGCATCTGGAGCGTAGGAGATCTCGTCGTTGAGGAGCCGGCGCGTCACGCCCATGGCGGCCGGATCGAAGGCCGTGACCTTGGCGCCTGCGGCCTTGAGGGCCTGGATGGTGGCGAAGGCTGACGATTCGCGGACGTCGTCGGTGTTGGCCTTGAAGGAGAGACCCCAGACGGCGATGCGGCGCTTTTCCAGGGAGCCCCCGAAGTACTCCATCAGGCGGGGTACCAGCGTGGTCTGTTGCTGCTCGTTGACCGAGAGCACCGAGTCCAGGATCCGGAAGCGGTACCCGTTGGCGCGGGCCGTGCTCGCCAAGGCCTTGACATCCTTGGGGAAGCAACTGCCCCCGAAGCCGATGCCCGCATAGAGGAACTGCTTGCCGATGCGGCCGTCGGTGCCGGTGCCGAGGCGCACGGAGTCCACGTTGGCCCCGACCTTCTCGCACAGGTTGGCGATCTCGTTCATGAAGGTGATCTTGGTGGCGAGGAAGGCGTTGGCCGCGTACTTGGTCATCTCCGAGGAGCGCTCGTCCATCACCAGGATGGGGTTGCCGCTGCGCACGAACGGCTCGTAGAGCTCGCGCATCAAGGCTGCCGCCCGCTCGCTCGAGCTGCCGATGACCACGCGCTCGGGCTTCATGAAGTCGTCCACGGCCACCCCTTCGCGCAGGAACTCGGGGTTGGAGACGACGTCGAAGTCCTCGCCGGGAACGGCCCCCGAGCCCATGATGAGGGTGCGGACCCGATCGGCGGTCCCCACAGGCACGGTGCTCTTGTTGACGATGATCTTGTAGCCGTTGAGCATGCCGCCAATTTGGTCGGCGACCTGCAAGACGGCCGAGAGGTCTGCCGCCCCGTCCTTTCCGGGCGGAGTGGGCAGCGCCAGGAAGATGATGTCGCTGGCTTCGACGGCACTCTGGAGGTCGGTTGTGAAGGTGAGGCGCCCCTCGCGGGTATTGCGCTCGAAGAGTAATTCCAGGCCGGGCTCGAAGATCGTGAGCTCACCGTTGGTGAGCTTCAGGACCTTGAGACGGTCGACGTCCACGCAGGTGACCTCGTGCCCCATCTCGGCGAAGCACGTGCCCGTGACCAATCCCACGTAGCCGGTACCGACGATCGCAAGCTTCTTAGGGTTGCTCGACATGTTCGTTTCACCTTTCCATCACAGCGGGGCGAGCCCGCACGAGTGGTAGTGCGTATGGGGGGACGTTGCAGGACGAACGGTGCCGGGGAGCCGCCCGCAAGCGGCCGCAGGCACTGCAAGCCCGGTGAGTCGGTGCTCGTTGGGTTATTCGTGGCTGACGTAGACCTTGAAGCCCTCCCGCTTGCAGAGGGCCAGGCGTTGGGCGGCGAGCAGGTCGGCGCTGACCATCTCGTAGACCAGTTGCTCGAAGCTGGTGCGGGGAGCCCAGCCGAGTGCTTCTTGGGCCTTGCGGGGATCGCCCAGGAGAGTCTCGACCTCGGTGAGCCGGAAGTAGCGCGGGTCCACTTCGACCAGCACCTCGCCCGTCTCGGCGTTGATCCCCTTCTCCTCGAGACCCGTCCCCTGCCACTCGATGAAGATCCCGACTTCCTTGAAGGCCGTCTCGACGAATTGGCGGACCGAATACTGCCGCCCGGTGGCGATCACGTAGTCGTCGGGGGTGGGTTGCTGGAGCATGAGCCACATGGCTTCGACGTAGTCGCGGGCATGACCCCAGTCCCGCAAGGAGTCGAGGTTGCCGAGGTACAGTTTGTCCTGCAGGCCGAGGCTGATCTGGGCCACCGCACGGGTGATCTTGCGGGTGACGAAGGTCTCGCCGCGGTTGGGGGACTCGTGGTTGAAGAGGATGCCGTTGGAGGCGTGCATGCCATAGGCCTCGCGGTAGTTGACGGTGATCCAGTAGGCGTAGAGCTTGGCCGCGGCGTAAGGGCTGCGGGGATAGAAGGGCGTGGTCTCGGTCTGGGGGATGGCCTGGACCTTGCCGTAGAGCTCGGAGGTGCTGGCCTGGTAGAAGTGGGTCTTCTGCTCGAGCCCCAGGATCCGGATGGCCTCCAAGAGCCGCAGGGTGCCGAGCGCATCCGAGTTCGCCGTGTACTCGGGCGTCTCGAAGCTGACGGCCACGTGGCTCTGGGCGGCGAGGTTGTAGATCTCGTCCGGCTGGACCTCCTGGACGATCCGAATCATGTTGGTGGCGTCCGTGAGGTCTCCGTAGTGCAGGAAGAAGCGGCGATCGGGATCGTGCGGGTCCTGGTAGAGGTGGTCGATGCGACCGGTGTTGAGGAGGGAACCGCGCCGCTTGATGCCGTGGACGACATAGCCCTTCTCGAGCAGCAGCTCGGCGAGGTAGCTTCCGTCTTGCCCGGTGATACCCGTGATGAGAGCAGTCTTCTTCTTCAAGGGGCTCCTCCATTTCTTGCGACGTGGGTGGCGACGGTCGGTGGCAAGTACGCCGAGGGCTCGGCATCAGCCGATCGGCGTCCCGTAGGGAGGTGGGGTGGATTGTTCGTGGGGCGAACGAGCTTATTTATAGCAATCGTCCAAGGGTTTTAAATGGGGGTGATCTGACAAGGTTGCTAGGTGATTTCACCCAGTCAATTCGACGGCGCCCTTGGGCTGGTTTGCACAGGGCCCTGGCGGCACGGGCCTTTTGACATTGGTTCTAATTAGAAGTAATATGTCCCCATGGCCACTTCTCCCTACAGTCAGGCCCCCGAGGCCTTTCTGCGCACCCTGCGCGCCCTCCTGGAGACCACCCACCGGGTCGCCGCCATCAGCGGCCGCCACATCGAGTCCCTGGGCCTCACGCCCGCGCAGTTCGACGTGCTCGCGACCCTGGGGGACACCCCCGGCATGACCTGCAAGCAGCTCGGGGCCGGAACCCTCATCACCAAGGGAACGCTCACGGGCGTCCTGGATCGCCTGGAGGCCAAGGGCCTCATCTGTCGCGCACGAGGGGAACAGGATACCCGCCAGACCTTCGTCTCCCTGTCATCCGAGGGGGAGCGGGTCTTTCAAGAGACCTTCCAGCCGCATGTCGACTACCTGGGACGGTTCTTCGGCCGCATGCCGGCCGAGCGTCAGGCCCAGCTCGTGCAGTTGCTGCGCGAGTTGGAGGCGGGCTTTGCTGGGGAAGACGAAGCGGGGGTTGACAGGTAGGTCGAACTAGAACTATCTTGGTTACAGTTCTAGTCCGAACTATTTTTGTTGAGGAGATTCCCTTACATGTCCAAGAAGCTTGCTGCGCTCTCGCTGGCGCTCGCCGCATCCCTCTCGATCGCCCTGGGCGCCCAGGCCCGCCCCTTCAAGGTCGCGCCCGACGTCCACACCCTCAATGAGGCCACCTTCACCTCGAAGGCCCTCATCGTGAAGATGACCGGCCACACCTCCAAGGTGGACGGCGAGGGCGAGATCGACCTCGACAACCCCAGCAAGAACCCCAAGGGGGTCGTGACCATCGACGTCTCGTCGTTCGATACCGGCATCTCCCTGCGCAACGAGCACATGCGCGGGATGATCGAGGCCGACAAGTACCCCACGGCGACCTTCAAGCTCAAGGCCCTCAAGGCCCCCAAGCTCGTCGCCAACGGCGCCGTGGACGGCACCGTCACCGGAGACCTGACCTTCCACGGCGTGACCCGGACCATCACCGCTCCGGTGAACCTCGTCTACCTGCCCGAGCAGGACAAGAACTACCGTCCCGGCGACTGGGTCTCGGTCTCGACCAACTTCAAGATCAAGCTGACGGACTACGGCATCAAGCTGCCGGCGGGCCTGCTCGGCGTGAAGGTCGCCGACGAGCTGGCTATCGAGCTCGAGGGCATGGCCAAGGGCATCTAGTTCCTTCGTCCCACCCGTTCCCTCATGCCGATCGCCTCCCGAGGAACCCTCGGGAGGCGATCGGTTCTTGGGGCCTTAGCGCCCCACCACGTACACCGGATCCTGGCTCACGTCGAGCGTGAGCGAGCCGTCGTGGAACGTCCCGCTGGTCGATTTCCCGAACTTGTCGAGCACCTCGCCCTCCGCGACGGGCAAGGTGAGCCGGGTGTTGGCGCCGGTGGCCCACACGACGTAGAGCGGCTTGCCGTCGGCGCGGCGGAAGCGGTAGCCCTGGATGCCGGCATCGGTGAGCGTGGCTTCGGCCTTGGCTCCGGTCAGTTGGCGGGTGGCCACCTGGTAGGCAGCATAACCCTGGGTCTTCTGGCTCAGGGTCGCCTGATCGACCAGGCCGATGTTGTCGTGGCCCGGGTTGGTGAAGACGGCCCACTGGACCATGGCGATGTCTCCCTGGGCGGCGGCCGCGGCGAAGAGCTTCAGCACGTAGCTGGCCTGTTCGGAGGGCTTGTCGGCGGTCAGGCCCGTTTCGGAGCAGGAGAAGGTCTTGTCCGTGACCCCCTGCTCGGCGAGCACCTGCTTCATGGCGCGATAGCGCCCCAAAAAGCCCCAGTCCGAGTTGAGCACGCCGTTGGACGAGCTTTTGTCCGAGCCGTAGGCGTGGAAGTCCACCACGTCGAAGTAGGGGGCTCCGCCGGCCGCGAGGATGGCCTTCAGGTAGCTCTCGTAGCCAAGTCCGCCCAGGGTGATTCGGGCCGCGGGATCGAGGCCCCGGGCCACCACTGAGCTCACCTTCAGGAGCCGGACGTAGTCCTGGACCGAGCCCGTCCAGTAGCGGTTGGTGCCGTTGGACGTCGTGCCGGCCGAGAGGTCCCCGGACGGGTAATCGGGCTCGTTCCAGACTTGCCAGTACTGGATCTTGCCCCTGAAGCGGCTGACCATGTCGAACATGTAGCTCGCGTAGTAGTTCTCCGGGTTGGCCTTCACGCCGGGCTTGTAGACGTCGGTGCCGTCCGCGAAGATGGGCGCGTTCAGACCCTTGGGGACGGTGTACTTGCCGAGCGAGTTCCCATCCCAGCCGGTCTTGGCGGCGTAGGCGGGGTCCGACGACGCCCAGTCCGGGGTGTCCGTCACCATCGCCTGGACGACCGTCCCCAGCTTGGCGAACTCGGCGGCCTTCTGGTCGAAGTAGTCCATCCAGGAGACGTATTGGTTCTGGCCGAGCTGGAGGTTCTTCCAGTTCCAGCCCTCGCGGATGGTGGTCATCCCGAGGTCCTGCATGAGGGCATAGCCCGCGGTGTGGGTGTTGTCGCTGCCACGCGGCACGCTTTGATTACCGAACAAGGTGGTGCCGGCGCCGGGCACGGGGACCCGGTCTTGGGTGGCGGAAGATCCGTCGGGAAAGCCGGTGGGGTAGGTGGGGACCACGCTGCTACAGGCAGTGAGCAGGGTGGCGCCGAACAAGAGCGGGAGTATCGTGGGGAAACGTCGAATCCGGGGCCTCCTTTTGCTGGCCGACATGTACCGGCCCTACATACCCCCCGGATCCCCCTTTCTCTGTCCTTGTCTGGCCGCTTCAAAGCAGCCATGCGGCCTGCCCAAACGCCGTCACAAGGCCTGATTTGCTGTGTTCAACCCTCGTCCTTCGGGGCTAGGATCGCCGCAGGACAGCACGACCACAGAGGAGGAAGCCAATGCCGGATCGCAAGGGACGCATGGAGCGGGGGGGCATGAGTCCGGCCATGGGCGGCCCCGAGACCGCGCGGATGCCGTCGCTCGAGGCGCCCCGCCGTCCGCCCCGCGAGGGGCAACCGGAGGACGTCGCGCGTAGCGTCCGCGAGGAGGTCGAGGCGCACGGCATGAACGTGGGCAGCGAGGACTTCGACGCCATCACGGGCGAGAGTCCGCACCTCGGGCCGACCGCTGGCGGCGGCTAGCCCCCAGAACGGCGAAGCGCCCCGACCATTTGGTCGGGGCGCTTCGTGGTTTTTAGGTTAGGCC
>DATNQJ010000507.1:0-11563 GCA_036704085.1 Stenomitos sp. | reverse complement strand
GATTCGGTCATGGTGGGGGCCGTCCCCGTGGTCGCGGTGGGAGTAGTCGCGGTGCATCCGACCGCCACGGCTGCCGCCACCAGCGTGACCAGCGTTCCGATTACGTGGAACCTTTTCATGTCTCTTGATCCCTCCAAAAAGTCTAGAATGGTCTGGCGTCACGAGACCGCGCAGCACTCTCGGCGCGGGTCTCCCATGAAATTGGCCCGCTTGGGCCCGCTGCACTCGAGCGCTAGTGGGCCGAGGCCGACGCGATCTGAGCGTCAATCACGCTTTGGCTGAGCGCTGGTAAGGACGGATCATAGGAGAAGTTGGTAACGGTGCCGCCGGTCGAGCCGCTAATACCGGCGGGATGCGGCCAGGAGGTATCCCCCTGCTGGTGGGTGGCGAAGAGCCAGGATTTCGGGACGCTGTGCTGGATGGGCGCGACGCTCTTCATGTAGTAAGCAAGCGCCAGCAGGTCCTCGTCCGTCATGTCCTTGAGGGAGGGCATCGGCGGGAGCGGCTTGAGCTCCTTGAGGTAACTGGCGGCTTCCTGTTCCGTCATGTTCTGGAAGTCCGTGGTGAGGTTCGACGTGACGGTGATGCCGAGGCCCGGGAGGAACCACGCCCGTCCCCCCGCCATGTAGTTCGCCATGTCGAGGCCCTGGGGGGTGATCCCGGTGTGACACTCGGCGCAAGTCCCGATTTTCGCGATGTACTTGCCCTTTTCGATGTACTGCTCCTTGGTCAGGGTGCTGGTGCCGGACGTGGCGGTCGGGGTCTGGGTACACCCCGCCGCGATGGCCCCAATTACGCAGAGTCCAACGGCAGCCGACGCTGGTAGTTTCTTCATTCCGGATGTTTCCTCCCAAGAAAAGGCAATGGAACAAGTAATCTGTGCCCAAGATTAAGGCTTGCTAATCTACTTGATTCCACAGCGACACAAAACATATCAGCCGTCGATGTAGGTGATTCTTCGTTAAGCATGCGAAAAGGCTTCCGCTTGCTCACCCGGCCTTGCCGTTTCGGGGAGAACGGTGGCCGCCCGGAAGCGTACACTCCCGGGCGGCCGATTTTTCATGGTCCCCTCTTTCGGGGCTTTCGCCTCGGAGGCGAGGGGCCACCTGTCCCTATTGCTTGAGGGCGCCGGCGACGAGTTGTTCGAGCGTCATCGTCGGGCGGCCGATGAGCGCGCTGATCTGGCGGCTGTCGTCATAGAGCCCCCCCTTCGAGGCCCCGATATCGGAGTCCGCCAGCAAGGCCGCGAACCCTTCGGGCAGCCCCGCGCCCACGAGCACGTTCTTATACGCCTCTTCCGGCATGTCCCGGTAAACGACCGGTTTGCCGCTCTGGCGGGCGAGCTCGGCCGCGAACTCGGCAAGCGTGTAGCCGTGGTCCCCGGCGAGCTCGTAGATCTTGCCCGCCTGGTCCTCCTTCGAGGTCAGGACGGCCGCCGTGGCCTCGGCGAGGTCAGCACGGCTCGCCCAGGCGATCCGGCCCTCGCCGGCGCTGCCTAGCACCGCGTTGTGCTGGAGGGCCGCCGGAACGCTCGCAGCGGCATTCTCGGCGTACCAGCCGTTGCGCAGGAGCACGAAGGGCAGCCCCGACGCCCGGAGGGCGGCTTCCGTCTGGCGATGCTCCTCGGCCAGCCCCAGCGGCGAGCGATCGGCATGCAGGAGGCTGGTATAGGCCACCAACTTCACACCGGCGCGCCGGGCGGCGTCGATCACGGCCTGGTGCTGAGGCGCCCGCTTGCCCACCTCGCTGGCGGAGATCAAGAGCAGCTTGTCAACGCCTTCGAAGGCGCTTTCCAGGGTTTCCGGCCGATCGTAGTCCGCCACCCGGACTTCGACCCCCTTCGCCGCCAGGCCACGGGCTTTCTCGGGGTTCCGGACGGCGGCAATGATCTGGGCCGCGGGAACCGTCCGCAGCAAGGCGTCGATGACCAGCTGTCCGAGCTGGCCAGTGGCGCCGGTGATGGCGATTTTCGAGGTGGTAGGCATCAGGGGTCCTTTCTTTCGGGTCAGGCGAAGCCTGGGTATGAAACTGTGTAACGCACACAATTACATTTAGCGTAAAACGAGAAACCTGGCAATCCCTAAGAGCACCTAACAAAACCAGGCATGTGTCGCCAGTGGCCGCCTATCGGCGGCTAGTCGGAACAGATTTGTTAGGCGCTCTAAGTGGGTTGTGGGCAGGGGCCAGCGAGCACCGACCCCAGGACCGTTGCGATGGTCTGGCTGGCCAGCTCGCTTTCGAGCGCCCGTTGGGCGCGGGTCAGCGTTTCCAGCAGGGCCGATTGGATGTTCCGTCCGACCGGGCATGCCGGGTTCGGCGGCTCGTGGTGGAGCGCGAACAGCTCCGAGCCATCGACCGCCCGATAGACGTCCAATAGCGTGATGTCGGCGGCCGACCGAGCCAATAGCGCCCCGCCGCCGGCCCCCAGCTGGGAGGTCGTGAGGCCCGCTTTCGCCAGCATCCCGAGGAGCTTGCGGACGACCGCAGGGTTGGTGTTGGCGCTGCCGGCGATCCATTCGGAGGTCACCGGCTGGCCCTGGCTCTGCGCGAGCAACGTCAAGATATGCACGCCCACGATGAAGCGGCTGCTGATCGCCATAACACCCTCCCAGTGTGTAACTATACTAGATACACACTGGGAGGGTGTCAAGGTCTTTCTGGGCTCCGGGCTAGATCGGTCGCATGAGGGTTCCGTCGGGATAGCGGGCGAAGCGTCCCGCCTCGCGCGGATGGACGGGCCCGTGGTCCGGCCACGGCCAGCCCCCGAAGCCCGTCGTCTGGTAATCGACGAAGGCTTGCTGGAGTTCGCCGCGCGTCGTCATGACGAAGGGACCGTACTGAGCCACGGGCTCGGCGATCGGGCGCCCCTGGAGGACCAGCAAACGGCTGGTGTCCGTGCCCGCGACGAGCTCCAGGTCCACCTCCGGCTGGACCTGGACGCCCGAGCTGCTGGGGATGGGCTGGCCCGCGATCTGGAGCCCCGATCCCCGGAAATAGAAGAGGGTCCGATTCGTGCCCGGCTGTGCCGCGGGCAGCACCCACCGGGCTCCGGGCTCCATCCGGAGGGACCAGATGGCGACATCCGCGTCCGGCCTTGCCGCCCACGAGTCCGGCGGCGGTTCGGGAGCCCGCATGCCCGCGAGCTCGCCCGCGATGACCAGGAGTTCGGTTCGCTTGCCCTGCGAGTCGACCGCCACGGTGGTCGGGATCGTCTCGTGCCAGAACATCTTGAAGTGCGGCTCGGCCATCTTGCTGGCGCGCGGCAGGTTGAGCCAGATCTGGAAGAGCTCGAGCGGATTGGGCCCCTCGCGATCGAGCAGAGGGAACATCTCCGAGTGGACGACGCCCTTGCCTGCCGTCAGCCACTGGACGTCCCCCTCGCCGAAGCGCGCTGTGGCCCCGAGGGAGTCCGAGTGGTCGATGTGGCCCTTCAGGACGACCGTCACGGTTTCGAAGCCCCGGTGCGGGTGCTCGGGAAAGCCGGGCACGACGTCGCCGTGGTACATCCGCCACCCGTCGAGGCCGGCGAAGTCCTGACCGATGTTGCGGCCCCGCAGCGAGGCCGCCGGCCCCATCTGCTCGTTGCCCGCAGGGTAGGCGTCGTCATGGTGGACGCAAAACAGGAAGGGGTCCGAGGTCTGCCAGGGCATCCCCAGCGGTAGCACCTCGAGAAGAGGACTCTGAATCACGACGAAGCCTCCAGTCTGAATGACATCAAGCAGGAAAGCGGAAGCTCGCGAGGCGATCGGGCGGATGCCGGTACTCCGAGGACTCCTGCTGCACGTGCTTTACTTACTATAAGTAAGCTTAGGACTTGTTGATAGTAGGGGAGGTGATCACCAAAGTCAAGCGGGTGAGGTCGGAGAACGGCGGCCGCCCGGAAGCTTTCGCCTCCGGGCGGCCAAAGTTCCATTATCCCCTATTACGGGGGGTGACACAATTCGTTCAAGGCTTTCGCCTTGGTGGCGAAGGGTCACCAGGTCCTGGTTCTGGTATCCGACCGAAGCCGGGCTCGGAAGCAAGATCCTTTCTGGAATCTGGGGACATCTTAGCGCATCCCGGTCACGGATCAACATGCGGCCACGGGTAATCTCCGACGGGCGCCCCCACCCCGTCGTGGGCGTCATCTACCGGGACCGATCTGACCTGACGGCGTCATGGGCTAAAAAGGCCATCAGCGCTCGAACCCAGCATTAGTGCTGGGTCGCATGGAAGGAATCCGGTCGATTTCAGCTCTTCCGACGGCGCGGAATCCGCTTATCAAGCGCTTGAGGGGTTGACAGGGAATCGGTCGCTCTCTAAACTAACTGTATTAGTTAACGAGGGCCGAGCTGTCGGCAAGGATGGCCCGCGGGCCGCGCGAGCTTTGTCAGGAGGCACCATGCATACGAGTACCTTGGTCTCTGCCGCCCTGTGCTTTGGCATTTTCATGCTGGTGATCGGTGGCGTCTACGCGGCGACCTACCTGCGGACAGGTCGGAGCCTGCATCTCAAGCTGCGGGTCATGCCGTTTCCGATGTACGCCCTGATGGTCATCTATGGCTGGCTGAGTGGGCACTTCGGCCTCAAACCGGTCGTCATCGCGACCATCACGGTGTTGGGATTGCTCACGACCAAGCTGACCAATGCGGCGATCGCTCACTGGGTGACCGGACCATTGGCCGAGCTGAACGGAATCGCGGAGGGTGACTTGCAGGCCCAGCTCAACGTGAGTTCCGAGGACGAGATGGGCCGGGTGGCTCGCGGCTTCCAGCGCATGCTCGAGAACCTACGCGGCATGGTGAGCCGGATCCGGGCGGCGGCCGGGATCGTGGCGACCAATGCCGAGGTCGTCACCCAGACGTCCGCTGAGCTGGCCGACGCCGTGCATACCCAGGTCCGGGCGGTGGAGGTGACGGATCGCGCCCTCGGTCACATGGAGCAGGGGCTCGTCGAGGTGACCAGGAGCGTCGAGGTCCTCCAGAACAGCATTCTGCAAGCCTCCTCGACCAGCGAGCAGTTGTCGGTCAACATCGCTCAGGTTTCAGGCAACGCCGATCTGCTCTTGGCTTCTGTCACCGAGACCACGGCTTCGGTCGTTCAGGTCGCCTCTAGCATCCAGCAGGTTGCCGCCAGCACCCACAAGGCCAACGGACTCTCGCTCACGGCCGCCAGTGCGGCCCGCGAGGGGGCCGCTTCGGTCGAGCAGACGATGGCCGGTATGGGGCGCATCAACCAGAACATGTCGGAGGCCCTGGCCACGATTCAGCAACTGGGCCAGCAGTCTGAACGGATCGGAGCGATCGTCGAGGTCATCGACGAGATCGCCGGGCAGACGAACCTCCTGGCCCTGAACGCCGCCATCGAGGCGGCGCGGGCCGGCGAGCATGGCCGCGGCTTCGCGGTCGTGGCCGACGAGGTCCGCAAGCTCGCGGAGCGCTCCACCAGGGCGACCGCCGAGATCGCGACGCTCATCCAGAGCATCCAGAAGGGGACGGACCAGGCCGTGCAGGCCACCCAGCGCGGCGATGCGGCGACTCAAGAAGGCCTCGCCCTGTCCCGGTCCGCCGGAGAAGCCCTCCAAAGCATCGTCGAGACGGTCGATCAGGTCGCGACGTACCTCTCCGCGATCGATCAGGCGACCGGAGAACAGGCCGAGTCGGCCCAGCAGATCCTCGGAGCCTCGGATCGGATGCGGGACCTCACCCAGCAGGTGACCCATGCGGCCCGTGAGCAGGCGGATGGCAGCCGGCAGATCGTCTCGGCGATGGACAGCATCACCGCGCAGGCCGGAGTGGTATCCCGCTTCATTCAGGAGCAGCATCGGGCCGATGAAGAGCTGCGCCAAGCTGTGGGGCAGATCCGGCGAGAGACCGAGGTTTCGGCCAACGTCAACGTTCGCATCTCGCATGCGGCGCAGGAGCTCGAGCAAGAGACTCGGGCCTTGCTGGGGGCGATCGCCTTCCTGCACGATGCCGAGGCCCCGTCGTCTGGCAGCGTGACCGCTCGCCAGGCCCTGATGCCCGTCCCCGCGCTGCGCCCGGGCGGCCAACGTCCCAATACCGCCAATTACGGGGGGTGACGACGGCTTCAACCCAGGTGCCGAATGACTCGGCACGGGTTGCCGGCGGCGAAGACGTTGGGCGGGATGTCGCGCGTCACGACGCTACCGGCGCCGATGGTGGTGTTGTCCCCGATCGTCACGCCGGGACAGATGACGGCGCTTCCCCCGATCCAGACGTTGTTGCCGATGGTGACGGGCTTGGCCAGCTCGGGGCCCTTGATCCGTTCCTCGGCCTCGAGCGGATGGGTGGCCGCATAGATGTGGACGCCCGGACCGCAGGCCACGTTGGCTCCGAACCGGACCGGGGCGCAGTCCAGTATCACGCAGTCGAAGTTCATGTAGAGACCGTCCCCGGCGTAGATGTTGCTGCCGTAGTCGCAGCGGAACGGCGGCTCGATCTCGATCCGGGCCCCCACGCTGCCGAACAGCTCCCGCAACAGGGCTTCCCGCTCCGGGAGCTCATCTTCTGTCGTCTGGTTGTAAAGGCGTGTCAGACGCCGTGCTCGCTTTCGACCGGCCACCAGTTCCGGATCAGCGGCGAGGTAGGTCTCGCCCGACAGCATCTTCTGTTTTTCGGTCTGCTCCGTCACCAGGTCGTCCTTGCGCCACGTAAGAAACGTCGGTTTGAATAGAGTGGCATCCTATCTAACCGCTGCTGCTACCGGGGGGCCGTTGCGTGAGCAAGTCTGGTAGGCCCTTGAACAGAAGGCCGCCTGGCTCCTTGAGCCGGCGGCCTTCCCCCGTGCTCCTTACTGGACCTCGTTCAGACGCTCTGCTAGGCGGTCCCAGGTTTCGGTGATGCCCTGCAGCATGCCCATGTCCATGACGGTCTTGAGGGCTTCTGCCGACGCATATTCCCCGTAGCTCACGAGCTTCGTCTTGCCGCCGAGATCGACAAACTCAAGCGTCACCACGGTCGAGGGCATGGCCTCGTTCACGTTGCCCTCAGCGTCCGAGAAGTAATCGACATAGACGATCTTCTCCGGTTCGACAATTTCCCGGTAAACCCCTTTGCCCCAGGATTCCATGCCATAGAATTGGCCCTGGTTCTGATCGACGCATTTCATGCAGTAGTGCCAAGTGCCACCCGGCCGGAAATCGACGCGGCACACCGGCACCTCCCAGCCACGCGGTCCCCACCAACGCTTGAGATGCTCCGGCTCCTTGTACATCTTGAACACGAGGTCGCGCGGCGCGTCGAAAACGCGCTCCAGCACCAGCACCTTCTCGTTTTCCACGCGCGAATCCATAGCCTTGTTAGGCATTTGCAGGTCCTCCTCATCCATTTGAGCGATCCAGTGGTTTTTCTTCGCCTTGTAGCTCCCGCAAGTAGGCTTCCAGGTTGTCCCATCGGTCTTCCATGACACGTTGGAAGGACTTCACCCATGAATCCAATGCCTGGAAGGGCTCGGGCCGAAGCATGTAGATCCGACGGTTTGCTTCGGCCTTCACTTCCAAGATCCCGCTGTCGCTAAGCACCTTCAAATGCTTTGATGCTTGGGGTTGGCGAAGCCCCAGCCGATTGGCGATTTCTCCCACGGTCCGTGGTCCGTCGCGCAGGAGTTCGACGATCTTCATGCGATTTGGCTCGCCCAAAGCGCTCAGCGTCGCCATGGTCATGCCAGCATCTGGCCTAGCCATGTGGTTCACCCCGTGACTCAGGGCTTGGTCGGTGGAAGGTAGCTCCTTCAGTTCTAAGGCCAACGTCCTGGTGCCCTAAATATACTGATAGATGAATATTCCTGTCAAGGAATATTTGAAGCCGCGCGTCGCTGACGTCAGCTCGCGGTAAGTGATGCGGCTAGCGCGAGGAGGGCCGGGGGCACCCTCAGATCGGTGTCGCGAGGTGACCGTGCTGGCCCCACCTTTCCCACTCGGCCCCCAAACTCGCTTCCAGGCGCACGGTTTCCCGGCTGACCGGATGGCTCAGCTCCAGCCGGTAGGCGTGCAGCCACAGTCGCTGCACCCCCAGTTGCGCTGCCAGATCGCGGTTGAGCGGTCCCTTGCCATGGGTGGCGTCGCCGATGATGGGGTGGGCGATGTGCTTCATGTGCCGGCGCAGTTGATGGCGCCTGCCGGTCAGTGGGGACAGCTCCACCACGGCGCAGCGGGTGGTGGGGAAGCGTCCTTGCGGCAGGGGCAGATCGAACCGCTCGAGGGTCCGAAAGCGGGTCCGGGCCTCCTGCGACTCCTCGCGCCGGTCCCGCCGGTCGTCGGGAATGCGGCGCAAGGGATGGTCGATGAGCCCCGCGTCGTCCGGCCAGCCGCGCACCACGGCGTGGTAGGTCTTGCGCAGACCTTCGCCGGTTTCGAACGCCTGGCCCATCGCGCGGGCGGTCAGAGCGTCCAGGGCGAACAGCAACACGCCACTGGTGCCCTTGTCCAGCCGATGCACCGGCCAGACCGCCTGGCCCAGTTGGTCCCGCAGCATCTGCAGCGCAAACCGGGTCTCGCCCGCGTCCAGGCCGGTGCGGTGGACGAGCAGCCCCGGCGGCTTGTCCACCGCTACCAGATAGTCGTCGTGATAAAGAATCGAGAGCATACCTAGAGTATCGCATCCCAAACCCCGTCCTTTACGGATCTGGCTGGAATCACGACCCCGTTCGAAGGCTTGGCGCAGGGGGCGGGCCGATGATGGCTGAAAAATCGATAGACGGCCTTCAGGAAGCCCGCCAGAGGCTGGGTTGACAGATTCATAACCGACGAGTTATGAATTACGGATGCCTGCTGCGCCCGACGAACTCTTCCGAACCCTCGCCGATCCCACTCGGCGGGTCATCTTCGAACGCCTGGTCAGTGGTGGCGAACAGACGGTACGAGCCCTGACGGAGTTCGCCGGCGTCTCGCAACCCGCGGTATCCAAGCACCTGGCCCTGCTCAAGGTCGCAGGCCTGGTTCACGCTCGCCCTGCCGGGCGATCGGTCCACTACAGTGCCGACCCGCAAGGTCTCGCGCCCTTGGTCGATTGGATGAGCCAGTACGGAGCCTTCTGGCAGGATCGGTTCGACCGCCTTGAACAACTTCTCGAAAGGATGGACCCTTGACCCACCCCACCGATGCGACCCGCACCCTTGTGATCGAGCGGGTGATGCCGCACCCGCCGGAAAAGGTCTGGCGGGCCCTGACCGAGGTGCCGCTGCTGGATGAGTGGCTGCTGAAGAGCGACTTTCGGCCGGTCGTCGGCCACCGGTTCAACTTCCGCAACGACCCGATGCCGCATTGGGACGGCGTTGTCCAGTGCGAGGTGCTGACCGTCACGCCCCATGAGCGCCTCGCCTACCGCTGGGAGGCGCTCGGCCTGAACTCCGTCGTGACCTGGACGCTGACCCCCACCGAAGGCGGCACCCAGCTCCGCATGGAGCAGTCCGGCTTCGCTCCCGAAAACGGCCAGGCCTACCAGGGAGCCAAGTTTGGCTGGAACCGCATGCTCGATACCCTGTCCGGACTGCTCGCGCAGGCCTGATCCCTCGTCAAGGCCCCGCTACGTGCGCGGCCAGAAAGGTGTCTCCCCCCATGAACATCCTCTTGTGGGTCCTTCAAGTGGCGCTCGCCCTGCAGACCTTTGCCGGCGGAGCCTACAAGATCGTCCAGTTCGACGCGATCGCCCAAATGCCAGCGATGAGCGCGCTCCCGCGCGGCGGGTGGGGCGCGATCGGCGTGCTCGAGATGCTGCTCGCGGTCCTGCTCGTCGTCCCGGCCGCCACGAAGTGGCTGCCGGTCCTGACCCCGCTCGCCGCCGTCGCGCTTGCGCTGGAAAGCTTTGCCCTCGCCGGGCTCTACGGGCGGTATTCGCTCCAACTGACCGCCACCAACCCGATGGTTTACGTCATCGTGGGCGGGCTGCTGGCGGCCTTGGTGGCCTACGGCCGGTATGCGCTCATGTCGCGGGCCTGACGTTCACGAATCAGGCTCGCGGATGGGGGGACGGCTAGTTGCCGTCCCCCTTCGCCACGGTGGCCGCATAGGCCGATTCGTACTCGTCGAAGGTGACCCGGCCATCCCGGTTGGTGTCGTACCCCGGCGGGATCTCCGAGCCGCGCAGCTCCATGTCGCTGTCGCGGTCGGCAGCGGCGAACATCTGGACGAGCTGGCCATGGAGACGCTGCGCGATCCGCGAGACGATCGCGTTGGCTCCGAATTCCTCGAAGGACAGCTGGCGATCGTGATTGGTGTCGACCGCGGCGAAGGTCCCGATCGTCTCCTGGCCCAAGACATAGCTGTTGCCCGAGCCACCGGCCTCGTTGACCGTGAGGAAGCCATTCTTGTCCCGATCGGTCTCCTCGAACTTCAGGCGCAGGAAGGTCCGGGTCCCGGCGACGAGGTCGTTGTAACTCGCCTGAGACTGGGCCGACACCAATGTCGCCGGGGCAGGTGTCGTGAGCGCGGGAGCTTTGCCGCATCCCGCAAGGAGCGTCAGGGCAACCGGTAAATAGGCAAGTTTTCTCAAGGTGCTTCTCTTTCCTAGCATCTGACGTATCGTATTGTCTTCTTATATGACGATGCTGTTACAGTCCCGTATCAAACTTGGTGCACCAGGAGTTACACAGCCTGAGTGGTGAGTACCGAGTCGTTCGAGTGTGAGGGGCTCTTTCAGTTATTAGATGAAAAAGACGGCCTGCAGGTAGAAGCCCTGCAGGCCGTCTCGATTGTCTTTCGGCAACACGGCGCGTGGGCTGCCGCGGAGTCGGCGCCGCAACGCCGGCGTCACCACGAACGAGCCGGGCCGATCGGGCCCGGGAAGCCCGCTACTGGAGCGTGGCCAGGGTGTCGACCCGGAACGTCCGGGCGGGCACCACCAGGACCTTGTTGGGATAGTAGTTCAGCAGGTAAACGGTACCGCCGTGGTTGAGCCCCCAGAAGTCGGAGCCGTAGTACTCCGAGCTGAGGATGTAATACCCGAGCGATGTCACGTCGTTCAGGCCGAAGCCCTCGGAGATGAGGACATCGTTGCTGCGCGACGCGCTGAGGGGGCCGAGCTTGTAAAGCTCGTCCGCAGTGGGGAGCCGCCAGTCCGAGTAGCCGGCCGTTCTCAGCGTGGCGAGCTTGGACGTGATGGCCGTGGGGATCACGGGCGGAGTGGAGCCGCTCGCGGGGCCGTCGAAGAACGGGTTGGTGCCGTCCGAGAGCAGGGTCTTGTCCCACATGGTCCCGGTCAGCGGGCTGATCAGCACGTGGCTGTCCACGCGCAAGCTATACAGGGCTGCCTTTTGGGTCGCCAGGTACCCGTTGAAGCGGTTGTAATCGCTTTGGGCGCCCGCGCTGTCCTTCAAGAAGTTGCGGGCCTCGACCAGGAGGGTGATGCCGCGGAGCTGAACCGCCTGGAAGTAATCGAACTGATCATTGAGCCGGTCGATGAACGTGCTGTTGACCACGTACGGGTAGTTGTTCCCGCCGTTCTCACCGTGCCGGTGGTCGTTGCCGACCACCCGGTGCCACTGAGCCAGGGCGCCGTCTCCGCCGCCGGCCCCCATCATGGCGTAGTGAATGGTGGTGAGGTCCTTCGGGACCTCCGCCAGGATC
>DATNQJ010000506.1:0-3964 GCA_036704085.1 Stenomitos sp. | reverse complement strand
GTGGCCGGGACCAGGGAGAGCTCCGCCGAGACGAAGTCCTCCTCGCTGAGCCCGTAGCGCGTGCTCAGCTCCTCGAGCACCGTCTTGGCGAGATTGCCCTTGGGATCCGGCAGGGTCGCGGCCAGGACGCTCAGCTCCTCGCCCTTGAAGACCTGGTCGGCCGTGCGCGTCCGGTAGTCCTTGTCCACGTGGGGCGCGAGGTCCGGCATCACGAGCACCGGATCCCCGGCGGCCTCCCCGATGGAGACATCGACCAGCTTGCCGTCGGCGCGCGCCACCTGGCCTACGAGGGCGAGCGGGAGGTTGGACCACTGGTAGCGCTTGATTCCGCCGTACGGCTCCGCCTTCAGGACGGCAAAGCCCTCGGCCGTCTTCAGGGGACGGATGCGCAGGTCCAGCCGCGGGGAGTCGAGGTGGGCGCCGATGAGCCGGATGCCCTCCTTGAGGGGACGTTTACCGGCCACGAAGAGCAGCAGGGCGCGATCGCGGTTGACCAGGTAGAACTTCGCCCCCGGCTGCCACTTCTCAGCGGCGGAGTAAGGGCGAAAGCCGGCGCGATCCAGCATGGCCTTGAGGAAGCGGGTCCGGTGGAGCGGGATCTTCGCGTCGCTCAAGAAGCGCATGTAATCCTGGGCGAGGGCATTCGCCACCTGTCGCTCCTGGTCGGACAGTCGTTGCCAGGGCACGGTGGGCGCGGGCGCGGGTTCGGCTGCCAGGAGTGGCGTGCTCATGGCGAGCAAGAGCCCCAGGGCCGTCGGGAAGGTCAGGTGTGGAAGTCGGCGCATACGTCTCCTACCGTTGCTCGAGGAAGCTTGAGGTATTATAGGCTGCCGGGCTGGCCCTGAAACGCTTGCACTCTAGCGCGTCATGGCGCCGACGGACGCAACGTCCCTTCGAGAGGGTAGCCTTGGCGGGGAAAGATCGGTACCATACAGGCTTCGCCCCATGATTCGCCGACTAGGAGGCTTCTTGAGCGCCCAATCGACCGGTGTGCCCCCCCTTTCAGCCACCCCGGGCTGGCTGGATCGCTGGTTTCGCCTGAGCGAACGCGGAACGACGGTCCGGACCGAGCTCCTGGCGGGTCTGACCACCTTCCTGACGATGAGCTACATCATCTTCGTGAACCCGGCGATCCTGGCCGATGCGGGGATTCCGAAGGGGGCGGCCGTGATGGCCACGGTCCTCGCGAGCGTGTTCTGCACGACCCTGTTCGCCCTGTGGGCCAACCTGCCCATCGCGGTGGCGCCCGGCATGGGACTCAACGCCTTCTTCACGTACACGGTGGTGTTGGGCCAGGGGCTCAGTTGGCAAACCGCCCTGGGGGCCGTCTTCATCTCGGGGAGCGTCTTCCTGATCCTGAGTCTCACGGGGGTGCGGGCGCGCATGCTCGAGGCCGTGCCGGAGGTCCTGCGGACGGCCATCGTGGTCGGGATCGGGTGCTTCATCGCGTTCATCGGGCTCAAGAACGCGGGGATCGTCACCAAGAGCGAGGCCACCATCGTCACGCTCGGGCACCTCACGGCACCAGGGCCCATGCTCGCGCTGGGTGGCCTGATCCTGGCCACGGCCCTGATGGCCTGGCGCGTGAGGGGGGCCTTGGTCCTGAGCATCCTCGCCGTCACGGTGGGGGCGATGGCGACGGGCCTCTCCCCGGTCCCGCATGGCCTCGCGGACGTCGTGAGTCTGAAGCTGCCCTCCTTGTCCGAGACCCTGTTCAAGCTCGACATCCCTGCGGCCCTCCGCTACGGCATCGTCTCGATCATCTTCTCCTTCACGATCGTCGAGCTGTTCGACAACCTCGCCACGCTCATCGGCCTCTCCAGAAAGGCGGGGCTCATGGATGCCGAGGGGCGGATCCCGAACCTGAATCGCGCCCTCGTGGCCGATGCGGTGGGGACGATGGCGAGCGCGGCCATGGGCTCCACGGCGCTCAACGCCTACATCGAGAACGCGACGGGCATCGCCGAGGGCGGGCGCACCGGCCTCAAGGCGTTGGTGGTCGCGGGGCTCTTCCTCGTGTCCCTGCTCTTCATCCCGCTCCTGACGGTCATCCCGACGGTCGCGACGGCGCCGGTCCTCGTCCTGGTGGGCGCGCACATGCTGGCGGAGGTGCGCCACCTGTCGGTCGACGACTTCACCGATCTGGTGCCGGCCTTCCTGACCATCGTCATGATGCCGCTGAGCTTCTCCATCGCGGATGGCCTGGCCTTCGGCTTCGTCTCGTATGCGGCGCTCAAGCTGGTGACGGGACGGTGGCGCGAGGCGCCCTGGATGACCTATGCCATCGCCGTGGCGTTTCTCGTCAACTTCGCGTTTCACGGGTAAATCGCGCGAAGAGGGACGGGCTCTTTCGAGTCCGTCCCTCGGTTTTCTGGCTTACCGGTTTTGTCGCCCGGTCAATTGTGGTTCAATCGTCCCACTGAGCTGCTGCTGCGTGTCTTTGTCCCGCTTGATGTAGCGGTCCGGATTCGCCAGGAACTTCTCCTCGTCCTGAACGGAACAGAAGAAATAGGTGTGGCCCATGAAGTCCGTGCTGCGAAAGACGGTTTCTTCGGGCAGCTTTTGTTCGCATACCTCACAAAAGACGTTCGCCATAGTGGATGCCTCCCTTCGAGAGGATTGGGGTGATCATATCTCCCGGGACCTCAATGGCAAGGACGGACCGAGAGTGGCAATTGGTCCGGGATCCCGCTTACCTGCTACACTGCTAGTGGACATCCACCCCAAGAGGACAACAGACAATGAATCCGGGTACCTCGGCGCCGCAGCGCTTGGGCCTTGTGAGCGCCGCCGGCTTGGTGGTCGCCTCCATGATCGGCAGCGGCGTGTTCGTGACGAGCGGCTTCCTGGCCAAGGACCTCCCGCCGGCGGCCATCCTGATCGGCTGGCTGATGGGCGGTGTGCTCGCCGCCTGCGGGGCCCTCTGCTATGCGGCCGTGGCCGCGGCCATCCCCAAGAGCGGTGGGGAGTACCGCTACCTCCACGACCTTTATCATCCCTACGCCGGCTTCCTGGCGGGCTGGATCTGCATCGTGTTCGGCTTCGCGGCGCCCATCGCCATGGCGGCCATGGCCGCCGGCGCCTACGCCGAGGTCCTCGTGCGGCCGGGCCTGGCGCTGCCGGTCGCCCTCTTCCTGGTGCTGGCGCTCGGATTGGTGCAGGCCACGGGCCTCAAGTGGGGGACGCTCATCCAGAATGCCGGCGTGCTGCTGAAGGTGGCCACCATCCTGCTCTTCCTGGGGGGCGCGCTATTTTCGGGCTTGCTGGACCCGGCGTGCGCCTTGCCGACGCCCGCGTTGCCCCATTCGCTCTTGAGCGTGCCGTTTGCCATCGGACAGATCTACATCGGGTTCGCCTACACCGGCTGGAGCGCATCGGTCTACCTCGCCTCGGAAGTGCACGATCCGGTGCGCAACGTGCCGCGCGCCATGCTGCTCGGCTGCGGAGTGGTCACGCTCCTTTATCTCCTCTTGAACTTCGTCTTCGTGACGACTCTGAGCCCTGCCGAGTTCCTGCAGGCCGCGGGATCGCAGACCGGCTCCATCACGCTCGGGCACCTGGTGGCCACGCGGATGCTCGGAGCGGTGGGCGGACGCTTTGCTTCCTTGATGGTTTTTCTGGTGTTGCTGTCGACCGTCACCGCGCTCAGCATGACGGGCCCCCGGGTCTGCGACGCCATGGCGCGCGACGGCTTCTTGCCGGACTGGGCGCGCTGGAAAGAGGGGCGGCTTGGGGGACTCGGGTCGGTCGGCTTGCTGACGGGACTTGCGGCCGTGATGCTCGTCTCGAACACCTTCGAGACGCTGCTCAACTCGGTGGGGGTGACGCTGGCCATCTTCGGGGCCATGTGCGCGTGCGCCGTTATCCGCCTCAAGGCCATGACCCCCGGGCTCTGGGTGGCCTTGACCGTCTACCTGCTGGGGGTGGGCTGGAGCGTGGCGGGCAGTCTCTACGCCTACCCGAT
>DATNQJ010000505.1:0-2599 GCA_036704085.1 Stenomitos sp. | reverse complement strand
TCCACACATTCACGGGTAGCCGCCACAGAGGCACGCGTTCGGAGCGGTAGGCAAAGGCGCTGAACCACTGGAAGGCGACCATGGTCGTGAACGCCTCGGTTCGGGCGTGCGTGAGCGTGGCCCCGTGGGCGAGCTCCCAGGCGTAGCTCGCGAGCGTTCCGATGGCGGACACCGAGCCCAGGAGGGCCATCCTCCCGAAGTCCTGGCGGGAGACCAGCGGGGCGTTCGACTGGGCGGGCGGTCGCTGCATGAGCCCGGGTTCGGGCCGCTCCAGCGCGAGCGTCTTGTCGAAGATCCCGTCGGTGACGAGGTTGATCCAGATGATCTGGACGGCCACCAGGGGCAGCGGGAGGTTCAGGAGCATGGCGGCGGTAATGACGAGGACCGCGCAGATCGTGGTGGTGATGAGGTAGTGGAGCACCTTGTGGAGGTTGCTTGCGATCGTCCGCCCCTCCTCGACCGCCGCCACGATGGTGGCGAAGTTGTCGTCGGCGAGCACCATGTCGGCTGCTCCCTTGGCGACCTCGGTCCCCGTGATCCCCATCGAGACCCCGATGTCCGCCTGGGAGAGGGCCGGAGCGTCGTTCACGCCATCGCCCGTCATGGCGACGATCTCGCCCTCGGCCTTGAGCGACCGGACGATCCGCAGCTTGTGCTCGGGCGAGACCCGGGCGTAAACCGTCAGCCGCCTGGCCGCCTCTGTGAGCTCGCGATCGCTCAGGATCGCCAGGCGTGGGCCGTCGATGGCCTCGCTCCCGTCCTGGGTGATGCCGAGCCTGCGAGCGATGGCAAGCCCCGTGGCCAGGTGGTCGCCCGTGATCATGACCACCCGGATCCCCGCATCCCGGCAGGTGCGGATGGCCGTGACGGCCTCGGGCCGCTCGGGATCGATCATCCCGACGAGGCCCAGGTAGGTGAGCCCTCCCTCGAACAGGTCAGGGCTGAACGCCCCGGCATGGCTCACGTCGCGCACCATGCCAAGGGCCAAGACCCGCAGCGCCTCCGAGGCCATTAGCCCGCTCTGCGCCTCGACCCGGGCCCGGAAGGCGGCATCCGCCGCGTGCTCCCGACCCTCGGCATCCAGCCAGCGCTGGGCCATCGGGACCAGGCGATCCACCGCCCCCTTGATGAAGCCCACCCGTTCGCCCTCGGGCGTCAGGTTCAGGGTCGCCATCCACTTGCGCTCGGAGCTGAACGGGAGCTCTTCCAGCCGCTCCCAGTCCGGCTTGAGGCCGATCTTCTCGGTCAGGACCGTGAGGGCGCCCTCGGTCGGATCCCCCAGGATCTGCCACTCGCCCTCCTTTTCGACCAATAGGGCGTCGTTACAAAGCCGGGCGCACGCCCCGAGCCAGTAGAGCCCCTCGTCGCCCCGCACTGAGACGGGTTCGCCCTGCCAGGTGAGGCGTCCCACCGGCCGGTAGCCCTCGCCTTCGACGTCCAGCAGGCGATCGCCCACCTGCACCTTGCGAACGGTCATTTCGTTCCGGGTCAGGGTGCCGGTCTTGTCGGAGCAAATGACCGTCGCGCTCCCGAGTGCCTCGACCGCGGGCAGGCGGCGGACCAGGGCGTTGCGACGGGCCATGCGGTTGACGCCGACGGCGAAGAGCACCGACACGACGATCGGCAGCCCTTCGGGGATCGCGGAGACGGCCAGGCTGATGGCCATGTAGAACATGTCCAGGAAGCCGTGCCCCAACAGCAGGCCCGTGACGAGCACGCCCGTGATGATGACCCCGATGATCGCCCCGAGACGCCGGCTGAAGCTGGCCAGCTTGCGCTGGACGGGGGGCTCGCTCGGGCCTTCGGCGAGCTCCTGGGCGATCCGGCCCATCTCGGTGGCCATGCCGGTGGCCACCACCAAGGTCCGGCCCCGGCCGGCCGTGACCACCGAGTTCATGTAGGCCATGTTGAGGCGATCGCCCAGGGGCACGTCGCCTCCGCCGGCGATCGCCTGGGGGTGCTTGGAGACGGGGAGCGATTCCCCGGTGAGGGCGGCCTCGTCGATCATCAGCTCGCTCGCCTTCAAGACGCGCGCATCGGCGGCGACCCGGTCGCCGGCCTCGAGGATCAAGAGGTCGCCCGGCACGACCGCGGTGGCGAGGACCTCCCGGACCTCGCCGTCCCGCAGGACGTGCGCATGCGGGCTTGTCAGCTTCTGGAGGGCGGCGATGGCGCTCGCGGCCCGTGCCTCCTGGATGAACCCCAGCACCGCGTTGAGCAGGACGATCCCCAGGATGACCACGACGTCGAAGCGCTTGCCGACCAGGAACGAGACGCCTGCGGCACCGAGCAGCACGTAGATGAGGGGGCTCTTGAACTGTCGCAAGAAGACCAGCCAAGCGGGCGGACCGCTGCGCGCCGCGAGCTGGTTGGGTCCGAACTCCGCCAGCCGAACGGCTGCCTCGTCGGTGCTCAGGCCGTCCGGTGGCGTCCCTAGCGCCTCAAGGGCCTCTTCTGCCGTGACGGCATGCCACGGTCGCACGGTCAGCCGGAACGCGGCCGGCGCGGTCGGCCGGGTGGAGGGAGAGTGAGGCATGGCGGCTCCTTGGCTCGAACGGCGGTTGACGGGAAGCCGGGTCGATGACACGGTGGCGCATGC
>DATNQJ010000504.1:0-2111 GCA_036704085.1 Stenomitos sp. | reverse complement strand
GGGGGCGTAGGTCTCGGCGAAGGGGCCCCGGGTCACCCCGAACAGGAGATCGCTGGGGGCTTTCAGGAAGCTACCCGCCGCATGGGCCGGCTGCGCCGCGGACCCGAGGGCCAGGGCGAGAAGGGCGATGCGGACGAGTCGAAGGCGCGGGGGCATGAGAGGCTCCTGATCAGAGGCTCGGGGGCTGGCGGTAGACCCGGATGCAGTGGTTGGTCCGGTCGGAGACGTAGAGGCGATCGCCGCGGGCGACAATGCCGCAGGGCGCCTGGAACTGCGCGGTGGTGGGCGCGCCATCGAGGTAGCCGGCGCTCGTGCCGAACACGGAATCGACCAGTAAATTCGCCGGATCGAGCGATCGCACCGTGTGGTTGTTCTCGTCACAGACGTACACGGTCCCGAAGGCGTCCCGGGTCATCGGCCCAATCTGGTTGAACATGGCGGCGCTACCCACCCCGTTGGCAAAGCCCGCGACGCTCGGTGAGCCCGCGACCGTGTAGACCGTGCTCGGGCCGAGCTTGCGGATGAGGTTCGAGTAAAGCTCGGCGATGAGGAGGTCACCAGACGGGTCGAAAGTCAGGAATCTCGGACCGTTGAAGGTCGCACTCAAGGCCGCTCCGTCCTGAGAGCCGGCCGAGCGGGTGCCCGCGATCAGCGTGACCGAGCCTGCGGGCGTCATCTTGCGGATGCACTGGTTCCAGAAGTCGGCGACGTAGACGTCCCCGCTGGCATCCACGGCCAGGCCTTGGGGGGTGTTGAAGAGGGCGGCGCTGCCCACCCCGTCCGCGAAGCCCGACACGCTCGGCGATCCCGCCGAGGTCGAAAGGGTGTTGGTGGCCAGATCGAGCCGGCGGATGACATGGTTGGAGCTGTCGGCGACGTAGACGCAGTTGCTCGGGGCGTAGTAGGCGACGTCCGTCGGGTAGCAAAGCCGGGCGGCCGATCCGATCCCGTCCGCCCAGCCGGGGGTCCCGTTGCCGGCCACCGTCGTGACGACCCCGTCCGGGGTCACCTTGCGGATGGAGTGGTTCTGGTAATCGGCCACGTAGAGGTTGCCGGAGTCGTCAGCTGTCATCCCCATCGGCTGGTAGAAGCGCGCGGCCTGGCCCTGACCGTCCACGAAACCAAAGTTGGTGTCGCCCGCGAGCGTCATGACCAGGTTGTCCAGCGTGGCGAGGGTGATGTCGATCGCGTTCGGCCCCGGCTGGACACTGGCGGTCGCCTGTCCGGACGCCACCAGCATGCCGCGGGTCTTGAGCTGCACCGAGACCGTGGCCGGGCCGGGCGGCACCCGGAACTCGACCTGGAACGCCGAGGCATGGGTCGCGACGGTCTGGATCATGGGCGCCCGGAGCTTCGGGCCGTCGAAGGTCACCTCGGCCTGGTCCCAGAAGTCGGGGAGCGACTGGACGCGCCGCGGCGCCTCCACGGCGACCCTCACGGCGCTCGCATAGAGATCGATACCCTGTACCCCCCGGGGCGTGAGCGTCGGGGCGGTGGTCTGCATGGTGGCGCAGCCGGCCGCCAGCAGCATGGTCAGGGCAAGCGCTCGACGCCACATAGGCTTAAGGGCGGGCCTTCCGGGCGGTCACACGGTAGACCGCGGGCAGCGGGGGATTGAGGTCCAGACCGAGGTCCGCACCGCGCACCACCAGGATGGGCCGGGTCTTGGTGGCGATCACCTGGTTGGCCGAGTTGAGGCCGACCACCGTCACCTTCCGGACGGCCTCGTTGCTGCCCGCGGGCAAGAGCGGCAGGGCGAGGCTCTGGCTGAACGGCGGCGCCACGGCGACCGAGGCCGTCGGGATGAGCAGCGACCCATCCAGGGCACGGACCTCGGTGTAGAAGGAGGCAAAGCGCTGGGAGGCCGGCACGTCCGGCGGGACCGCCGAAAAGTTGGGCGAGACGTCCACGTTGGTCCCCGCGACGAGCTCGGGGAAGCCCAGCGAACCGCTCGCAAGCTCGGCCGAGCCGGTGGCCGTGATGTAGTCCGAGTTGTAGAAGGTCAGGTTGCCGACGGTGTTGATGTAGATCGAGACGGTGGCAACGGTGCCCGGGCCCACGCTGATGCTCTCGGAGGCCCCCTGGCCGAGCACCACCGAATTGCTCGCGAT
>DATNQJ010000503.1:0-2808 GCA_036704085.1 Stenomitos sp. | reverse complement strand
GTTGGTCACGAACAGGTCGTCGCCGACCAGCTGCACGCGGCTGCCGACGCGCTCGGTCAGCTGGCGCCAACCATCCCAGTCATCCTCGGCCATGCCGTCCTCGATGGAGATGATGGGGTAGCGATCGCACAGGCCGGCGAGGTAGTCGACCATCTGCTCGCGGCTGCGGGTCACGCCCTCGCCCTCGAACTTGTACTGGCCGTCCTTGTAGAACTCGGTCGAGGCCACGTCCAGGGCGAGCATGACGTCGCCGCCGGCCGAGTAGCCGGCCTGGGTGATGGCCTCGACGATGAGGTCGAGGGCTTCCTCGGCGTTGGCCACGTTGGGGGCGAAGCCGCCCTCGTCGCCGACGGCGGTGTTGAGGCCGCGGCGCTTGAGGCTCTTCTTGAGCTGGTGGAAGATCTCGGCGCCGCAGCGCAGGGCCTCGGAGAAGCTCGCCGCGCCCACCGGCATGATCATGAACTCCTGGATGTCCAGGGGGTTGTCGGCGTGTGCGCCGCCGTTGACGATGTTCATCATGGGCACCGGCAGGGTGCGCGAGCCGATGCCGCCCATGTAGCGGTAGAGGGAGAGGCCGTGGGCGTTGGCCGCGGCCTTGGCGACGGCCATGCTGACGCCCAGGATGGCGTTGGCGCCGAGCTTGCCCTTGTTGCGGGTGCCGTCGAGGCGCAGCATGGCCTCGTCGATCTCGACCTGGTCGGAGGCATCCATGCCGGCAAGCTCGTTGGCGATGACCTCGTTGACGTTGTCGACCGCGCGCAGGACACCCTTGCCGTTGTAGCGGTTCTGGTCGTCCTCGTCGCGCAGCTCGACGGCCTCGTGGGCGCCGGTCGAGGCACCCGACGGGACAGCAGCGCGGCCGGTGGCGCCGCTGGTCAAGACGACGTCGACCTCGACGGTGGGGTTACCGCGCGAATCCAGGATCTCGCGGGCGTAGATGTCTTCGATGAGCGTGTCCATGGTTCCTCTCAATGGGTGCGTCGTTGGGTGCGTCAGTCGATGGAGGCGACGTCGCCCGTCAGCTGGTACAGCTCGGGGGCGCTCTTGGCGGCCACCGGTCCGGTGGGGACCTGCAGGATCTCGAGTTTGAGGGTCTTGTTGCCGAACTGGATCTCGAGGCGATCGCCAGGCTTGACCTCGGTGGAGGCCTTGGCGGGACGGTCGTTGATGCTCACCCGGCCCTGATCGCAGATCTCGTTGGCGACGGTGCGTCGCTTGATGACCCGCGAGAGCTTGAGCCACTTGTCGAGGCGCATGGCGCGTCCGGCCTCCTGTTTCGTACTGGCTGCGAATCGTGTTTCAATCTTGACCGTACGGCCAGATCGGGAGTTCCATTGTGCCGGGAACCCCCCAAAGATGCAAGCGACCCTTGAGCGCCGACCGTATTCCCGTGCCGCCCGGCGGCCGGATCGGCACCAGGGGGTGGGGGCCTAGCGGTCGACGGGCGACAGGAGGGGTGGTGGCGACGGGACGGTTCCATCGGGTTTGGCAGATCGGGCTGGAGGTGGCCCGGGAGTTCGGGCGCGACCAGTGCCCGTTTCTGGCGGCCGGGGTCTGCTACTTCGTGGTCTTCTCCCTGTTCCCCCTGCTGTTGGGGGTCGTTTCCCTCTTGGGCTACGTGGTCTCGCCCGACTGGGCCATGCAGCAGATCCACGCGGCGCTCGGCAAGGCCCTTCCGGCCCAGCTGGGCGTCCTGGCCGAGGTGCTCGACCAGGTGGTGGCGGCGCGCCGGCCGAGCGGCGTCATCGCCCTGTTGCTCCTCCTGTGGTCGGGCCGGGGCGTCTTCGTCAGCCTTGCCGAGGCGCTCGACATTATCTGGAGCGCCCACGTGGTGGTGAGCTGGCGGGACAGCCTGCGCCGCAACGTCCTGGCCCTGGCCCTGGCCGTGGCCCTGGGGGGCGCCGCCATCGTCCTGTCGGTGGCATACTGGGGGCTGTTCCTCATCCTGGAGGTCCGCCTCCCCCTGCTGAACCTGCGACCCGGCGATGTGCCGGGCGTGTTCCGTGGGGTCACGTTCCTGCTCTCGAACGTGCTGCCCCTCGTCGTCACGGTCGTCGGGCTGGTGCTGGTCTATCGCTATCTGCCCCTGCGCCGTCTTCCCAACCGTGCCATCACGGTGGGAGCCGTGAGCGCGGCCGTGCTCTGGGAGCTCAGTCGCCGTATCTTCAGCTTCTACCTGGATCACTTCGCCCGGTTCTCCATGGTCTACGGCCCGTTGAGCGGCGTGATCGCCTTCATGCTCTGGATCTACGTCTCGGCGATGATCTTCCTGCTGGGCGCCGAGATCGCGGCGAGCTGCGCCCAGGCCAAGACGCCCGGTCAACCGCTCTCGGCAGGTGAGAACTCACCATCCGCGCGTTGACGCCCGAACCCCGCTTCGTTACATTTGGTAATAAAGGCGCAAATCGAGCCATAAGGCCGCTCCTGGAAAGCGAGGGATGCGATGGCGCTCAAGGCGATGCGGGAACTTCCTGACTACGTGATGGCCCCGGGCTCTCCGGACGTCGAGGGTTGGCAGGTCCACGACCGGGACGATCACGTGACCGGGACGGTCATCGATCTGGTGGTGGAGACGGGCACCGACCTGGTCCGGTACCTGGTCGTCCAGCTCTGCGACGGCAAGCACGTGCTGGTGCCGATGGGGGATCTGGACCTCGACGAGGACATGGGGGTGATCCGCATGGTGAACCACACCCGGGACGAGGTCGAGGCCCTGCCCGCCTACAGCCCGCCCAACCTCACCCCGGAGCTGGAGAAGCGGTACTACATCCTGTTCCAGCGCCACGAGCCGGCGGGGGCCGCGGACAT
>DATNQJ010000502.1:0-5253 GCA_036704085.1 Stenomitos sp. | reverse complement strand
GGGCTGTCGTCCCAGCAAGAGACGGCAAACGAGGTGCTCGCCACGGCGATCGACCAGGAGGCGGCGTCCGTGGGGTGGACGCGATACGTGGTCGAGCCGATGGGCCACAGGATCTCCTTGGCCTTGGTCGTGCGATAGTTGACCATGGCGGCCGCGAGGGAATCGAGGTCACGCTCGGTCTTGTTGATGTAGCTCTCGATGCTGCTGCCCGTGAAGCCGGTGCCGTGGCAAGTCTGGCAGCTTGCCTGGGCGACTTCGTCGCGCTTCTTGGCGATCGAGGGATCGTGGGCCTTGGGATCGGCCGGGTTCATGTGGCAGGTGACGCAGCCGTTGCTCACGCTGTCGCGGTGGGGATTGAAGGTCGACTTGTAGGGCGAGGCCGGGAAGTTGGCTGCCGTGCCCGTGGTCGCCTTGTAGTCCGGGGTGCGCGCGTCATACATGTAGCCGCCGCCGCCGAGGTAGATCTCGCTCTGCTTGCCGTGGCGCAGGAAGGCGCCGTAGCCGCTGGCGTTGACGTCTTCCTTCGAAACCATGTAGGTCGGGAAGGACGGCAGGATGTAGCCCGTCGTACCGGGCTGCTGCGCCATGAAGCCCACCTTGTTGTACTTGTCCATGTGGCAGTTCAGGCAGGTCCCGGTAGAGGAGGGCACCCGCGTGATCGAGTCGAGGTGGTCCTGCACCGAGGTCGGCGACTTGGTATCCACCGCCACGTGGTTGCTGCCGGCTCCGTGGCAGGCTTCGCACTGCACGCCGAGGTAGCCCCAGTTGTGGGAATCGTTGGCGGTAGCCTTCGTGTAGTCGAAGGCGACCAGCTCCCCGTTCTTGTTGAGGAGGTTGCTTCCCGTCTTGGGATCGGCCACGGTGGTGTGGCAGGGGAAGCAGCTCGAGCTGAGGTGCGTCCCTTCCCACACGTTGTGGGCTGCGGTCTGGAAAACGGCCTGGATGTCGCTGTGGCAGGTGCCGCAGGAGTAGGCGTTGGCGCTCAGGGTGGTCGGCGTGGCGCTCACGGCGTCCGTCTGCTGGGAGGCGCCGCCCACGGCGACGGCCGTGTCCTGGCTAGCACCCATCGTGCCGGGGGTGAGACCGATCGGGGAGCCGACCGAGACGTTGATCTGGGCGGAAACCCCGCCGACGTCCCACTTGAGCTCGAGGGTCGCGTTGGTGACCTGGCCCGCGGTGACCGTCAGCTCGTCGCTGCGGACCGTCTTCATGAGGGTGTTGCTGGCGTTGTAGGCATTGGCCGTCACGTAGACGTTGCCCACCGGAACGGCCGAGAAGGTCCGCCAGGAGGTGGTGCCCAGCGACGCCTTGCTGAAGGATGCCGTGAGCGCGCTCCAGGCGTCGCCCTGCGCGGGGGCCACGCTGATGCTGATGTGGTCGATCTGGTCCTGGATGGCCGCGATCTCGCGCTTGGCCGAGGGCATGGCGACGCCGACGGCCACGAAGCCCGTTTTGGCGGTGGCGGTGACGGCGTTGGTGTTGGATCCGAGGTGAAGGGGGTTCAGGGCGGCGGTGCAACCCAAGAGCCCGAGCGTGCTTGCTCCGGCTATCAGGGCGCCGATGATGACCCATCGCCTGTGTCGAGGTGTCGGCATTAGAGCCTCCTTAGAAAGTAGTGATGCCCGTCCTATGGCAGGTGTCCCTGTCTTACCCTATCGGAATGCGCTCTTGCAATGGGAAAAATACGTTAAACGGCAAGATCCGTACTCCGTACGCACGGTGTTTATGATTTAGCGCATTGTTTTTCGCGGATTTCTGCGATAGTTGAATAACTTTCGGTGCGTCCGTAATTTCTACGCGATGGTTGCAGGGTGGTTGCGATTCGCGCCGGCCGAAGACCGGTCGGAGCGGCGCCTGGTGCCGCTCTTCCGGACGCTCGAGGAGCAAGCGACTCACGGGATTCTGTGCCGTTTCTAATGGGGGTAGCTGGCGCTAATCAGTGGAGAATTGCAAAATAGCGGGAGATTGATCCGTACTGAATACGCACCCTGGCGATAGATTGGAATTTATTAGTCTAAATATCCGTATATATTGAAAACTGCGCCGAAAAGTGCGGTTTTAGAGGTAGGGATAATATACTGACGTCCCCTTCTGCCGTGGGGTGCTAGGTTCAAACTGCACACGTCTCCAATCGGGAAGGTCTCATGAAAGACAAGATCTCGAGGATTCCTCTAAAGCGAGTGGCCGCTATCGCGGCGCTCGGGCTGGCGCTCGCCGGGTGTTCCCTGGTGCCGCAGCTCTTTCCGGTCGCCAACCAGCACCCTGCTAGCTGGCGCGCGGATCACGGTCGCGCGGTCCTCGGCTTGACGCCGAGCACGGCCAAGGTGGCCAACGGCATGACCTGCGACCAGTGCCACACGGCCACGATGTCCGTCGACGTCACGGTCCCGGCCCCCAGCAAGGGCTCCAACCTGACATGCTTCAGCTGTCACTCGGACGGGCCGAGCGGTAGCCCGCACCCGAACGACTGGAAGCTGTCGCATGGTCCGTTCACCGTGCGCTCGGGTGGCGTCGCCTCGGCCTCGATCACCAACGAGGCCCTCGACATCAAGGATCAGTCCTGCAACACCTGTCACACGGTCGGCAAGAATGCCGACGGAACGGTCTCTCCGAGCCCGAAGGCCAAGACGACCTGCTTCACGTGCCATGACAGCGGTGCTTCGGGCAACCCGCATCCCGCGGGCTGGCAGACGGATCACCTGAAGGACGTCCACACCAACGGCGACCAGAGCTGCGCCGCCTGCCACACCACGACCAAGGACGCCAGCGGAGTGGTCCCCGCGAGCCCCAAGGCGAGCAACACCTGCTTCACCTGCCATGAACTGCGCGCGGACAAGGCGCCGCACCCGGACGCGGCGGTCTGGGGGATGGGTGGCCTGCACGCCCGCATCGTGACGAAGTACGGGTACGGTCGACCCTTCGTCGATGAGAACGGCATGCCCCACGAGGCCTGCGTGACCTGCCACACGGTCGCCAAGGACGAGTCCGGTGCCGTCCCAGCCAGTCCGTTGGCCACCAGGACCTGCTTCGATTGCCACGACGGCCCGAACGGTCGGTAATCCGGGGCCCGGGGCGCGTGCAAGACAACGGCACGTTCCCCGGGCTTCCCTTCAGTCCTTTTAGAACCATTGGCTCATTATTTTGAGAGGTTTTCATCGTGAGAGAGCAATCCAGATTCTTGGCGGGCCTGGTCGGGGTGGCGATCGCAGGGCAGTCCCTTTGCGCTCTGCCGGCGTGGGGCGAGGAGTTTGCCATGGCTCCCGTCGACCGGCAGGCGTTGCACGAGACGGCTGAATCCGAGGCGTGGCAGCCCATCGCCTTGGGCACCACTGCCCTGACGATGGCGGCCACCGACTCCGCGGCGATCGACTGGTCGGATCTGACGATTCCGCCGCCGACCGAGGACTCCTACAAGACCATGGAGGCCGGCCACATGCGGGAGAACATGTCGCTCGCCCACATGCTGCTCGGCGGGGCGACGCTCGGTCTCTTGGCCGTGGCAGGCGTCAGCGGGGCCATGCTCGTCGGGCAGAACGATCCGAACATCCGCCTGACGCACCAGGTGGCCGTGACGACGGGCACCCTGGCCTACCTGGCGGACGGCTCGCTCATGCTCTTCGCGCCCCGTCCCTACAAGACCAAGGGCGATACCCACATCAGCAACATCGACTATCACCGCTACCTCTTCTATCTCCACCTGGCGGGCATGACCTCGGCCGTGGTGACGGGCCTCATCGCCACGCGCTTCTGGGGCCTGGATCCCTCGCTGGACATCCGCCGCACCCATCCGGCGATCGGCGCCACGGCGATCGGCTTGATCGGGCTTTCGGCCACGGTCATGGCCCTCAACTTCTAGGAGGCAACGATGAAAGCTCAACTCGCCGGCATCTGCGCGAGCCTGCTCTTGGCGGCGCCCGCCTTCGCCGACACCTATACCTTCACGGACCAGAGCGAGGTGAAGTTCACGGCGACGGCCCCCATGCGCTGGAACGGCGTCCACGGGGTCTCGAACGACGTCTACGGCCGGATCGAGATCCCCAGCAACGGCAAGCTCGAGGAGGCCAAGGTCGGCATCGGCGTCCCCATCACCTCGTTCCGGGCCAAGCGCGGCATGGACCTGCACGCCTTCACGGCCCTGGAGGCCGCCAAGTACCCGGCGGTCATGTTCAAGGCCAAGACCATCACCATCGACAGCCGCACCGAGACCCCGGAGGGCACCCGTCTGACCGGCAAGATCGATGGCTATCTGAACTTCCATGGGGTGGTCCAGCCCCTCAGCACCGCCTTCACGGCCCTCCAGGGGCCCGTGGAGAGCACGATCGACGCCGAGTTCCCGATCTCGCTCTCGAGCCACCATGTCGAGCCCATCACCGTCGTCGTCATCACCATGGACGACCAGGTCAAGATGCACATCCACCTGGTCGCGAAGAAAGCGACCTAGCCCACCCAGCCGCGAGGCCCGCCTTCCCATCGGGAAGGCGGGCCTCGTGTTAGGGGTTTGCCGGCCTCGTTCGAGCCTGCTCGACGGCTAGGGGTGCAGGAGGAGGGCCGTCTTGTGGAGCAGCTTGGACAGGCTGAGCGGGCGAGGAAGGGCCGGGCGGCCAGGCTTCAGCGAAGCCTTGGCCCGCGAGCGGGCAGGGGCTGCAGGCATCTCGCTCCATTGGTGGGCGATCGGCGGGGTGGGGGGCGTCAGGCTGAGCATGGAGAGCATGTGAGCGCGCATGGGAAACCATCCTTTGAGACGTCGAGTCACTTTCAGATGGGTTTCGCAAGGATCGCCGTGCACCCGGCGGTGAAGCTGTTCGGTTATCCCATCGAGGGGGCCGAGGGGGCCTCCCTACGCCCTCCACGGTACCAAGGGATGGAGGCCTGGATTCTAAGGATAGCTATAGCTTCGATTAAGAAGTGGTTAAGATCTGCCCTCCGGTTCCGAACGGTGACCTCCAGGGCCGCACGCAGGGGTTAGAACCAGCTCTTCAAGAACTCGAGCGGCTGCACGAGCCAGGCCTTGCCGCGCGGAGGCTCGAACTCGGCAGGAGAGCTCACGCGGTGTCCGGCGTCCCACATGGGCTCGAACAGCTGCGTCTCCATGGTGCGGATGGTCGCCGTATTGAAGAAGAAGACGTTCAGCTCGTAGTTCTCGAGGAGCGATCGCGTGTCGCCGTTGGTCGAGCCCACGCTGGCCCAGACCCCGTCGATGGAGAGGTACTTCACGTGCAGGAACTTGGGGGCGTAGAGGCCGATCTCCGCCCC
>DATNQJ010000501.1:0-5352 GCA_036704085.1 Stenomitos sp. | reverse complement strand
AGCAAGAGGAACAGCAGCAGCAACCCGCCGCCGATCCACCAGACGATCGCCCAGCTGACGGACTTGCCCTTGGCGGTCTTCTTCGCGGAATCCGCCTTGTCCTTCTCGAGCTGGTCCTTGAGGCTGTCGGCAAGGCTGGTGTCGAAGCGCACCCGCTCGACCGAGACCTGGTCCCGGCGCGCGGCATCCGCGCCCGCGGCCGCCGCGATGATGAGTCGCAGCCGGTCCGCACTCTCCTGCTTGAGGGTGTCGGGGACCAGGACCGCGATCGACATGCGCTTGATGTTGCCGCTCGAGGGCTGGACCAGCTGGGTCTCCTCGTTGAAGGCCGGCTGCTCCTTGAGATTCTTCTTGGTGACTTCCTTGCCGCCCGAGCCGGCGGCCGGAATGGCCGGATAGGTCGGGACGTTGGAGGCCGCCCCCGGCACGCCGCCGTTGTCGTCGCCCTTGACCGTCTCGGTCTGCTCGGTCTTGTTCTCGGGGACCAGCTCGCCGTTGTTGGTGGTGAGCGGAGCCTTGAGGACGTTCTTGACCAGGCGCTTGTTGAAGTCCAGCTCGACGCTCACCCGCACCACGGCCTTGCCCGAGCCCACGACCTTGTCGAGGAGGGTGGTGAGCTTCTGCTCGATCTCCTGCTCCTTCTGGCGCTGGAGGCCCATCTGCATGTTGAGGACGCGCGAGATCATGCGGTCCTCCTTGTTGCCGGCGTTGGCCTCCATGCCCTGGGTCAGGAGGTTGCCCAGGTCGTCGGTGATGGTGACGTTGTCGGTGGTGAGGCCCGGGACCGACGAGGCGATGAGGTGCGTGAGGCCCTCCACCTGGGACGGGGAGAGCGTGCGCTTGGGCTGCATCTTGACCATGACCGCAGCCGTGACGGGCTTTTTCTCGGTCTGGAAGAGCGAGTCCTCCGGCATGGTCACCATGGCCGCCCCGTCCTCGACGCCGTCGACCATCTTGACCAGGCGCCGGATCTCGCCGTTCATGGCCCGCAGGAGCTTGACCTTCTTGTCGAAGTCGGTGGAGATGAAGTCGCTCTTGTCGAAGAGGCTGAAGCCGGGGTCGCCGTCCTTGGGCAGACCGGCCGCGGCGAGGGCCACGCGGGCCTTGTCGGCCTTGTCCTTGGCGACCGAGATGGCCGTCCCATCCTCGACCAGCTTGAAGGGGATCCGCTCCTCGTCGAGTTTGGCACCCGCCTCGCCCGCCGACTGCTGGGTCATGCGACGGAACAGAACGATGTCGTTCTTGTTCACGTTGTCCTCGGCGGTCTGCTTCTTGCCGCCCCCCCCGATGGCCATCCCGATGAACAGGGTGACGACGATCAGCATGATCGGCACACCGGCCATGATGCCGATGCGCACGGGGGGAGGAAAGCGGTTCAGGAAGTCGAGCATGCGGGGTGGGCCTCTCGCGTTAGATCTGCATGTTCATCAGCGTCTGGTAGGAGGACGCGACTTTGTTGGTGACGGCCGACATCAGGTGGATCTGGGACTCGGCCTTGGCCTGCTCGATCATCACCTGGTGCACGTCCACGTTGTTGCGGCCCAGGGCGAAGTCGAGGCCGAACTGGACGGCGTGCTGGTCCTGCTTGGAGACGCCGTCGATGGCCTGGTTCAAGAGATCGGCGAAGCTCTGGCCGTTGTTGTTGGTCGGCGTCTGGTCCATGCCGTCGAGCGAGAGGTCGCCGAACTCGGGGTTGTTCTCGATGGAGAAGTCCACGGACGGGAACTCGGGCATCGAGCCGGCGACGCTCTGCGAGCGCTGCTGGAAACTGGTGAGCATCTGGTTGTTGACGAGCATCTGTCTCTCCTGGACCGCCCCTGCTGGCCTTCAGCCGGGGTGCAAGGGGGTCTACGGTTACCGGCCGATTTCCAGGGCCTTCTGGTGCATGTTCTTGGCGGCGTTGACGGCCGAGACGTTGGCGTCGTACGAGCGCTGGACGCTGATCATGTCGACCATCTCGGTGACGACGTTGACGTTGGGCATGCGCACGAAGCCGTTGGCGTCGGCATCCGGGTGACCGGGCTTGTAGACGAGCTGGCCCTCGGAGCTGTCGCGGACGGTGCCGACGACCTGCACGCCCTTGCCGGCTCCGGTCTCCTGGTCGAGGATTTGCTGGAAGACGGGCATCTGGCGCTTGTAGGGGCCGCCCTCGGGGGTCCGGGTCGTGTTGGCGTTGGCCATGTTGTTGGCGATCGCCTCCAACCAGAACCGGTTGGCAGTCATGGCGCTCGCCCCGGTATTGAAGACATCATATAGGCTCACACAGACCTCCTTCAGCCACGCTAAGCAGCTTGTACCCTAACTCCGAGCCTTCCCTAACCGGCCCTAACCCGCGTCGTTACTTCTGATCGGTGATGAACTTGAACGTCCGGTACTGGGTGGCGATCTGGGTGGCGACGGTGTTGTACTTCTGGGTCGTCTGGACCAGCTGGCTCATCTCGTACTCCATGCTGGTGCCGTTGCCGTCGATGCGCTGGGCGCTGCCCTTGGCGGTCGAGATGGACGGCTGGAACATCTCGAGCATGTCGTCGGTGTTCTGGCTCGCCGGGCCGAGGAGGGCGCCCAAGGGATCCTGGGCGACCTCGACGCCCGCCGAGGGCTCGGAATCGATGGCCGTCGCCAGGGCGTCCTCGAAGTTGACGTCCTGGCGCTTGTAGTTGGGGGTGTTCACGTTGGCGATGTTGTTGGCCTCGACGGAGAATCGGGCCGACAGGGCATCCATCGCCCGCTCGAGTCCTCGGACTTCGCGACTGATCACGGTTGCATCCTCCTCTACCGCGCCCTGATCAGGGGCACGGAGACACCGCGCTACCTTGAGTATCGCTCACGGGCACCGAGGTGTCGGTGCGTTATGTACATGCACAGAAAATAAAGCGTCCCCACCCCTGGGAGTGGCTGCGACTGCCTTCCGGGCGGAAGGTATGGAAGAGAAGGCCCCTGTTTAGTCATACCCAAACAAGCGCTAAATAGAGTAAACGTTACGTTAAACTGCTGACGCCTGGCCGGGTTGGGCCGCTACCAAGTGCCCTCCCGGAGTTAGCCATGCGATCTGAAGAAGACCGTCACCCCGGCGCAGGCCGGGGTCCACCGCAGAGCGCTACGGCAACAGCCTCAAGTGGGCGACGGTGGATTCCGGCCTGCGCCGGAATGACGGGAGCGGCTACACCGGCAAGCTTGGCCCTCCACCGCTCATGGATACGGCCCCCGGTCCGTTATGGACCGGGGGCCGTAAAGGTTCTGGCGACTACCAGCTGATGAAGTCGTCCAAACTCTTCTTTTTCCCGAGCTTCTGCCGCAACTGCTCGAGGGCCCGACGGTGGATGCGGCTCACCCAGGACTCCGAAAGCCCCAGCTTCTGGCCGATCTCGTTGAAGGACATCTTCTGGAAGTAGTAGCAGCGCAACGTCGTGCGCTCCTGCACCGGCAACTGCTCGATGGTCAGCCGCAGGAGCTGCTGCAGCTCCTCGAGCTCCATCTCGTGCTGGATCGTGTCCGAGGCCCCCAGCTGGTTCAACAGCGAGAAGTTCTCCTCGCCGTCCGAGCCCGCCGGAGCGTCCAGCGACAGGATGTAGGAATAGGTCAACTGCTGGATCTGGTTCACCAGGACCGTCGCATCCGACTCGGCCTGCTCGCCCTCCTCCAGCGTCCCTTCCTCGCCCTCGGCCTGCGCCTGGGCCATGGCCGCCTGCATCCGCTGGCTCTTGGGAACCGTGGGCAGCTTGGGCAGGTTGTCGAGGATGGCGCCCTTGATGTAGTAGGTGGCAAAAGTCTCGAACTTGACGCCCCGCTCGGGGTCGAAGCGCTCCGAGGCGGCCATCAGGCCCATGATGCCGTCGGATACCAGGTCCTCGAGGTCGTAGTGCCGAGGCAACTTCGTCGAGATGCGCCGCGCGATCGCGCGCACCATCGGCATGTACTGCTTGATGGCGGCGTTATCGAGAGTACGCTTCCCTGGGGATACAACCGGCTTCTTCAACGGATAACTCCCACGCTGCGCAGGCGCTACGCGTCCGCTACTCGACCTTGTCTGGCTCGCCCTTGCTCTTGGACAGCTGCTTCACCAGCTGCTCGACCAGCGTGTTACCGTTGCTCGTCGCATACTGCTTGCCGAGCGCCTGATCGAAGAAATCCATGAACATGCCGGACGTCTCACCCGAGAACAGCCCCTCCTCATCGGAGTCTTGAGACCGCATCTCGGAGAACACCTGGGCGTACAGGTAAGAGGCGAAACTCTCCGCCGCCTCCCGTATTCCTCCTTGTTGTACCTCGCGAGGGGCCGAAGGTAACGTCCCCTCGATCTCCGACTGGATGGTCGGCCAACTGGTGGGCAGCCGAGGAGGCTGCGGCAAGCCATTGATCTCCATGGAGCCTCCCTAGATCAGTTCGAGCTGAGCGTTCAGGGCGCCGGCGGCCTTCACCGCCTGCAGGATCGAGATCATGTCGCGCGGAGTGGTGCCCAGGGCGTTGAGGGCCCGGACCAACTGGCCCAGGGTCGTCCCGGACTCGAAGATGACGCTCTTGGCCTTCTCCTCGTCGGCGCTGACCGTGGACTCCGTGGTCACGGTCGTGCCGCCGCCCGACAGGGCGTTGGGCTGCGAGACCGTCTGCTTGGTGTCCACCTTGACCACCAGGCCGCCCTGCGTGACCGCCACCGCCCCGATGCGGACGTTGCTGCCCAGGATGACGGTACCCGTGCGCTCCTCGATGATGACCTTGGCCACCGCGTCCGGCAGGACCGGCAACTGCTCCAGGCGGGCGATCAGGTCCACCAGGTTGTCGCGGTAGGACGAGTTGACGTAGACCCGCACCGTGCCGCCGTCGATCGCCTGGGCCTGGCCCAAAAGACCCTTCGTGATGGTGCTCGCCATGCGGCTGGCGGTCACGAAGTCCGGCTGGTTCAGGTTGATGTACATGAAGCCGTTGGCATCCAGCATGGTGACGGGCACCTCGCGCTGGACGATGCCACCGTTCGGGATGCGCGCCACCAGGGTCTGGTTCTTGCGGACCTGGCTGCCGTTCGCCTCGACGCCGAAGCCGCCCGTCGAGAGGGGCCCCTCGGCCGTGGCGTAGACCTTACCGTCGGGCCCGCGCAGCTCGGCGCCGATGAGCACGCCGTCCGCCAGGCTCTTGGCGTCGCCGATGGAGGCGACGGTCACGTCGATCTTCTGGCCCGGCTTGTAGAAGGGGGGCAGGTTGGCGCGGACGGCGACGGCCGCCACGTTCTTCACGCGCACCTTGTCCTGGGGGATGTAGACCCCCGAGTTCATGATGAAATTCTTGAGGATGCGCTCGGTGAAGCCCGTCGAGGTGGTGTCGCCGGTCTGGTTGAGGCCGATGACGAGGCCCAGGCCC
>DATNQJ010000500.1:0-9176 GCA_036704085.1 Stenomitos sp. | reverse complement strand
GATTCGTACTACTCGGTCACCCGGAGCTACTGGAACGACTGGGTGATCCTCGCCAAGACCATCCCAGCTCTCTTGCTTCGCCGCGGAGCAAGGTAAGAGCGCCAGACAAAACGGAGGTTCCCATGTCTCGCATGACGCTAGCACTCGCTCTGGCGGCGAGCTTGACGATACTGGCCCTTCCGGCCGTGGCCCAGGGGCTCCCAGAGCCGCCGGCAGGCCTGACCCTGGATCAGGCCATCGAAAAGGCGCTCGCCAACAACCCGGCTCTACAAGCGGCCCGCGCCGAGGTCAGCCGCGCCGAGGGAGAGGCCGCCTCCACCAAGCTGTACCCCCTAAGGAGCCTGGCGGCCAACGTGGGCATCAACAGCACCGTCCCCCCGCAGAACGGCCTCCCGGCTCCGGCCGCGGGCGCCTGGATCACGCTCAACCTGGGGGACCTCTTGAGCACGCCCGCCATGATGCAAACGGCCGACGCCCGGCTCGAGGCGGCCCGCCAGAACTACCGCGCGGCCCAGCTCGCGGTGGTGTCGGCGGTGACCGAGGCCTATGCCGCCTGGATCACCCAGCAAAAGCTCTTGGCCCTCCGCCAGGATGCCATCAAGTCGAGCCAAAGCGACGTGCTGGTGGTCCAGCGCCTCTTCGGTCGCGGCACGGCGACCATCTCGGACGTCTTGAAGGCCCGGCTCGCGGTCAGCCAGTCGCAGGCGGATCTGGTCCAGGCTGAAGGGCTCTACAACAAGACCTGGGCGACCCTGGTCCAGCAAATGGGCGACACGACGTGGCTCTCGGCCAAGTCCAACAAGCGCTAGGGGGAAGGATGAAGGACAAGGAAATGAACCTCAAACCGGCCTACGCACGGTTCGAGTCCCAGTTGCCGCTCTTGAAGCTCTTGGTGGCGCGCGTCTTGCCGGGCTACCCGGACGGAGCCCACGCCCTGGTGGTCACCGGAGCCTGTGCCCTCTGGCGCGCGGCCCAGAGCTACGACCAGTCGGGCTCGTTCGGCGACGTGGCCGAGGCCGCCATCAACAGTGAGCTGTTGAGCCTCATGCACTTCATGAAAGAGCCTCCGGAGCTGCCCGAGGAGCTCGAGGCCTACGTCGAGCGGCTGGGTGAGATGGCCAAGGCCCTCGGCACCCAGGGCACGGCCCTCGCTCCCTACCAGGGCGGGCTCGTCCAGCGCCCATACGGCCTGACTCCCTACCCGGAGTTCGTCATGCCCATGGCACCGGGCACCTCGGAAGGGCGGCTCCTGTCGGACCTCGGCGATCTCCTGCGCCGGCGCTGGCCGCTCATCCTCTCGATCCTGCTCTTGACCGAGCTCGGCGTGGGGGTGATGAGCATGCGCGCGCCCAAGGTCTACAAGGCGACCGTCACCCTCAACACGGGCATCGCCTCGGGCCAGCCCGTGAGCGGGACGCCCATCGACTGGTTCAAGGCGGGGGCCCTCATGGGCAACCTCACGGAGATGATCCAGAGCCGCACCCTGCTCGAGCGCACCATTTCGAAGCTGAACCTCGGCACCACGCCCGAGAAGCTCTCCAAGCGGCTGGACGTCGAGAAGGTGGGACAGACGGACATGATGCGCATCTCGGCCGAGGCCAAGAGCCCGACCGAGGCCGCGGAGCTCGCCAACACCCACACCAGCGAGTTCATCAACTACTACCGCCAGAGCCAGAACTCGGACGCCAAGAATGCCGACGCCTTCATCGCGCAGCAGCTGACCTTGAGCGAGCAGCGCCTGCGGGCGGCCGAGGACAAGCTCCGGAGCTTCAAGGCGACCTACGTGCCCGAGACCCAGACGGGGATCGCCGAGCAGCTCGCCGATCTGCAAAAGCAGAAGGGCGAGGTGGAGCGGGCGCTCAGCGCCGCCCAGAGCGGCCTGTCGACCGTCGAGCGCGAGATGGCGAGCCTCAAGCGCGACCCCATGTTCGCGCGCACCGTCCAGGACTCGACCGAGGTCGACACCGCCGGCGAGCGGCTCAAGACCCTGCGCCAGAACCTCGAGGACGCGCGCTCCGTCTACGGAGAGTCGAGCCCGGTGGTCCAGGAGCTGAAGGGCCAGATCGCCAAGGCCACCGGGACCCTGCAGTCGACCACCGCCAAGGTGGCGGCCGCGGACCCGGCGCATGCGGACGTCATCGCCCGGCGCATCGAGCTCAAGGTCCAGATCGCCGAGCAGTCCGCCAAGCTCTCGAACCTCCAGCGAGCGATCGCCCAGATCGAGCCGCAGGTCAAGAACGCCTCGGTGGCGGACGTGACCTACAAGCAGCTCCAGCGCGAGGTCGCCATCCAGGAGACCGAGTACCAGAAGCTGCAGGAGCGCGCCGGGCAGACCCGCATGGCGGCCTCGGGCGCCTCGCTCTTGCCCATCAGCATCGTGGACCCGGCTGAGCCTCCGACCAAGCCCGAGAGCTCCAAGACCATGGTCAAGCTCGCCCTGGGGGGCCTGATCGCCCTGGTGCTGGCCTTCGTGCTGGCCTACATGCTCGAGGTCAAGCGGCGCGGGGATGAGGACTTGGTCGAGGCGCGCCTCGACGGGGAGCCGCAATCGGCATGAACGCCTTCCGACTTCGCCTCAAGCAGCCGCCCGCGGGGCTCCTCAAGCCACTCTTGGTGGCGCTCCCCTTCATCGCCCTGATCGTGAGCGCCGTGGTCGGCTTCGATCGGCTCAAGATGGTGCTGTTGATGGTCGCCCCCTTGATGGCGGCCATCTTCCTCAACGTCGAGCTGGGCATCTACGTCATGCTGGGCTTCTCGACGGTGCTCATCTTCATCAAGCGCATGATGCCCAACCTGGACGCCAACCAGATCGGGCTCGCCCTGGAGGGGATGCTGGTCCTGATGGGCATGCGGCTCGGCGTGGATCTGGTCCGCGAGCGGGGCTGGAGCGCCTTCAAGACGCCCATCACCCTGCCCCTCCTGGCCTTCGTGGGCTACCAGGTGGTCGAGGTGTTCAACCCATTCGCGCCGAGCCTCAAGTTCGGACTCTACGGGCTGCGCGATACCCTCAGGGTGCTCGGCGTCTTCCTGGTGCTCTACTACTTCCGCTCGCAGGCCAAGATCAAGCGCCTGAGCTTCTTCTGGCTCGGGCTCCTGCTCTTCGAGTCGCTCTACGGCATCTTCCAGCACCACCACGGGATCCTCAACCAGGAGTACCTGTGGCTGCTCGACTCGGGGAGCTGGCGCACCCACATCCTCAACGGCTACATCCGGGTCTTCGGGACGGTGGGGGACGCGGCGACCTTCGGCTTCCTGATGATCACCGGCACGCTGATGCTCTACGGGCTGGCGCTGTCGAGCCGGGGCTGGAAGCTCTGGGCGCTTCTCGGGCTCTCGGCCCCCATGCTCTACGCCATGATCCTCAGCTACTCGCGCGGCCCCATCGTCGCGGTGGTGGCGGGCCTCGGCGCCATGCTCATCGTCAGCCGCAACTGGAAGCTCGCCATCGGGTCGGTCCTGATCGGGAGCCTCGTCATCGGCGGGCTCGCGGCCGCGGGCAACACGAAGCTCATCGACCGGGTCATGACGGCCACCAAGCCCAGTGAGGACGAGAGCTTCCAGGTGCGCATGGGCTACATCAACACCTTCCTGCCGCGCATCGTCGAGCGGCCCTTCGGCAGCGGGCTCTGGACCTCGGGGGCCTCGGGGCTCGCGGTGACCGGCGGGCAGGCCATCCCGGGGACCACCATCGGGATTCCGACCGACAACAACTACTTCAAGTGGGGGCTCGAGATGGGCTACGTCGGCATCGCCTTCTTCGCCTGGTTCATGCTGACGCTGCAGCTCTCCTTGATCCGCAGCTACGCCCGGCTCAAGGAGCCCTACCTGAAGGCCACCGCCCTCGGGCTCTTCGGCGTGTTCACCTGCTACCTGGTGGGCGCCCTCTCGAACGACATCTTCGTCCAGAAGCCGCTCTCCGAGTGGCTGTACATCGCCGCCGGCCTGGGCGTGCTGCTCAGTCAGTCCCGCTCCGCCGTCCCCCCGACGGTGACCCGCAGCCTTCCGCCCGCAGAAGGCGCCCGAGGACGCCGGCCATGAAGATCACGCTGATCGCCTCCGACGAAACGAGCGCTCCGCTCTACCGGGTCCGCATGCTCGCGCGGATGCTCGCGCGGCGCTTCGAGGTGGAGGTCCTGGGGTTCCACTTCAAGCCGGACGAGATCGATCCGCTCGCTCCGCGCGACTTTCCCTACCGCGGCTTCGCCGCCCACCCCTGGCCGGGCTTCTACCGGGACGCCCAGCAGCTCGCCCGGGCGGCCACGGGCGACCTCCTCTACGCCATGAAGCCCCGGCCGACCTCCTACGGCGTCTGCCTCGCCCTCCGGGCCGCGACGGGCAAGCCCGTCGTGGTGGACGTGGACGACTGGGAGCCCTACATGATCCACCCCTACTCCAAGTTCGCCCTGAAGAACGCGGCCTACGCCCTGCCGAGGCTCAAGGAACCCAACAACTACCTCGCCACGCGCCTGATGGACCTCGTGATCCGCCGGGCCGACGGGGTCACGACGGTCTCAAGCCACTTCCAGCAGCGCTACGGCGGCCTGCTTGCGCCCCAGTACGTGGACACCGAGCGCTTCGATCCCCATCGTTACGCGCGCGAGGCCCTCAGGGCCCGCTATGAGCTCGACGACCTGATGGTGGCGGTGTTTGCGGGCATCGCCCAGCCCAACAAGGGCGTGGGCGAGATCCTAGCGGCGTTCCGGAGGCTGGGCGATCGCCGCGACTGGCGGCTGGTCATCGTCGGCCCCAAGACGCCCTACGCCCAGGAGCTCGCCGCCCAAGACGACCGGGTGCTGCTCCTGGGGACCCAGCCCCCCAAAGAGGCGCCCGCTTTCCTCAGCATGGCCGACCTGGTCGTTTTGCCCCAACGCCGAGAGCCCGCCTCTCAGGGCCAGATGCCCATGAAGCTGTACGAGGCGATGGCCATGGCGCTGCCGGTAGTCTCGACGGCGGTCTCGGACATCCCGCGCCTCCTTACGGGCTGCGGACGCGTGGTGGTGCCGGGCGACCCGGGCGCGCTCGCGGCGGCCATCGGCGAGCTGCTCGATCACCCCGCCTTTGCCCGTGAGCTCGGCGCCAGGGCACGCCGTCGGATCCTCGACGCCTACAGCTACGACCGCGGCTCCCAGGAGGTCGGAGACTACTTCGAGCGCCTCATGACCCGCAAGCTCGCCCCGGAGCTCGGAGGTCGCCCATGCTGAGAGACCACGACATCGTCTGCCTCTCGATCACCCCCTGGGAGACCACGCTGCCCTCCTCGGGGCACTACCTCATGCGCGAGTTCGCGCGACACAACCGCGTGCTCTTCGTGGACCATCCCCTCACGCTCAAGGACTGCTGGACGTTCCGCAAGGATCCGGGCTCGCGCGATCGCCTCCAGCGCACCGTCCGCAAGGCCCCCATCCTGCGCCGGGTGCCCGACGCCGAGCGCGAGATCTGGGTGCTCACCCCGCCGCCCATCCTGCCCAACGGCCTGCCGGGCACCCTCTTCGACATGGGGCTCGCAGCCTCGGCGACCTGGGTCGGCCGCTCCATCCGGCAGGCGATGGAAGCCCTCGACATGAAGAACGTCCTCTTCTGGGTCTCCTTCGACGTGCCCCTGGGCACCCGGCTGGTCGGGAAGCTGGGCGAGCGCATGGTGATCTACCACTGCTTCGACGAGATCGCGGCCCAGCCCTACGTCTCTCGGCACGGCACCCGGCTCGAGCCGGAGCTGATGGCCAAGAGCGAGGTCGTCTTCACCACCTCGACCACCCTGCAGGCCTCGCGCGGGGCCATGCATCCGTGCTGCCACTACGTGCCCAATGGCGTCGACTTCGCGCACTACGCCAAGGCCCTCGATCCCCACACCATGGTGCCCGACGACCTGGCCGCCATCCCGGGGCCCATCGTGGGCTACCTCGGCAACTTCGAGAGCCGGATCGACTTCGAGCTCCTGGAGAAGCTCTCGGCCGCCCGTCCGGACTGGTCCCTGGTCCTCATCGGGCCCTCCAAGGGCATGTACACCCAGAAGCTCCGGGCCCTCGGGCGCTACCCGAACGTCCACGTGCTGGGGCCCCGGCCGGCCAGCCAGGCTCCCGGCTACCTCAAGGGGTTCGACGCCGCCCTCATCCCCTTCGTCCGGTCCGAGCAGACGAGGGCCATCTACCCCTTGAAGCTGAACGAGTATCTCGCTGCCGGCCGCCCGGTCGTCATGACGCCCTTTGCGGCCCTGCCGGAGTTCGAAGCGCTCTGCTGGGTCGCCGAGGGAGTCTACGACACGGTACGGGCCCTCGAACAAGCGCTCGGGGCTCATTCCCCCGAGCAGGTCCTCGCTCGCATGGAGCTTGCCAAACGGAACGATTGGGACGAGCGCGCCCAGGCCATGGGGCGCATCCTCGTCGATCGGCTGATTGCCCAGAATGCCCAGATGGTATCAGGAGGAACGTCACGATGAGCCTGCCGCTGTTGTCAATCATCGTCGTCAACTGGAACACCCGCGAGGTGCTCCGGCGGTGCCTGGAGAGCGTCCAGGCCGAGACCCTCACGCCCTTCGAGCTATGGGTGGTCGACAACGGCTCCACCGACGGCAGCCCGGAGATGGTGGCGGCCGACTTCCCCGACGTGCACCTGATCGCCAACCACGAGAACCTGGGCTTCGCCGCGGCGAACAACCAGGCCCTCGTCCAGGCCAAGGGACGCTATCACCTCTTGCTCAACTCGGACACCCTCGTCTTGGACCATGCCCTCGATCGCATGGTGGGCTTCATGGAGAACCACCCCGAGGTCGGAGCGATTGGCAGCAGGCTGCTCAACGCCGACTACACCCTGCAGCCCTCGGCCCACAACTTCTACAGCACCCTTGGCTCTTTGGTCGAGAACAAGCTGGTCGGGCTGTTCTGGACGCAGAAGAAGGCGAACACCCGCTTCCTGAGCTACTGGGATCATTCCAGCACCCGACAGGTCGACTGGGTCACCGGCGCATGCCTCATGGTCCGGCAGGAGGTGACCGAGACCGTCGGACTCCTGGACGAGAGCTTCTTCATGTACGGCGAGGAGATCGACTGGCAGATGCGCATGGCCAAGGCCGGCTACCCGGTCTGGTACCTGCATGCGGCCGAGATCATCCACCTGGGCGGGGCGAGCTCCGCGCGCGTGCCCGACCGAATGCGCAAGCAGGAGTACCGGAGCCGCCAGATCCTCATCGACAAGCACTACGGGCGGGTCACCCGCACCATCTTCCGGGCCAAGACGGCGCTCGGCATCGCCTTCTGGCAGGTGCTCAACGGCCTGCGCGGGCGCAAGGTCTCCTGGGGCTAAAGGTTTCACGGCACGGAACCGGTCAAGCAGGCAAAAACCCCCGAGACGGTGTAAACTGAAGGGGTTTGCCCTGATAAGACCCCCACAAGGAGGGCTCCACCTTGACCCAGACCGTTCAGAAGCCTTCGGCTCGCGCCAACGCCGGTGCGACCTTCGATTTGAAAGCGCTCGAGACGTCCATCCGCGAGTTCAACCAGCGGGGACAGCTGGGCGTCGATCCCGTCGTCGCCCTCTATCCGAGCCGTCGGAGCGCCTACTCGCTCTTCTCGGTCGGCCTGCGCGACGAGGAGATCGAGGCCCTCCGCCCCTACCTCTTCCCCTACGAGGCGCTTCCCGCCAAGGCGAGCGACACGCCCATCGCCACCCGCAACTTCATCGCGGGCGAGTGGCGCCTGCCCTCCAACGGCAAGCTCGTGACGCTGCCGACCCTGTGGGACAACCGGATCCCCTTCGCCGCGGTTCCGGACAGCCAGCCCGAGGACGTGGAGCTCGCCGTGAGCTACGCCCACGACTTCTGGAAGAGCCTCGAGTGGACGGAGTCGACGGTCCAGTACCGCAAGTTCGTCGTCAACAACTTCTCGCGCATCCTCGAGTACTACTACGAGGAGGTCATGGCCGAGATCCGCCACGAGATCCCCAAGACCCGCCTCGAGGCCGACAAGGACTACTGGGAGGCCAAGCGCGCCGCGGACCACATCGGCGGCAACGCGGACAAGGCGATGCTCGGCGAGTGGATGCCCAACCACGTCGACGGCCACTCGTACTGGAAGAACCCGTACGTGCCTGCCGGCGTCGTGGCCCTCGTGACGCCCATGAACTTCATCTACGGCATCCCCGTCATCCAGCTCATCGGCGCCTACATGGCCAACGCGCCCCTCATCTTCAAGGGTCACCCCTACGGGGCCGTGTCGAGCACCGTCATGATCCGCATGCTGCTCGCCGCGGGCGCCGATCCGCGCGCCGTGCAGAAGCTCGAGGGCTTCGGCGGCGGCATCTCGAACCTGGGCGTCGACGAGCGCGTCGCCATCGTCTCGCTGACGGGCTCGGAGCACACCGCCAAGAAGATCCAGGAAGGCCGCGGCATCCGCACCCTCAAGTTCGAGGGCGGCGGCTGCAACTGGGCCTGGGTGGACGACGGCTACAGCGATGCGGAGCTGCAGAAGATCGCCGAGCGCCTCACCTACAGCAAGCTCGGCTTCAGCTCGCACAAGTGCACCACCCTGCACGGCATCGCGGCCTCGCCCGCGACGCTCGCCAAGGTGATGGGCTACGTCAACGCCGAGATGGACCGCTGGGAGGTCATGAACCCGGCCTTCACCGACCAGACCAAGGTGATCGGCCCCAACATGGTCCACAAGGCCCAGACCGTCAGCAACATCCAGGCAGGCGCCAAGCAGGCCGGCCTCAAGATCCTCCGCGAAGGCGGCAAGGTTGCGGGCAACGACTACGCGGATCACGCCGAGGTCATCGCGCCGGTGATCGTCCAGGTCACCCCGGACGCCATGGTCACGGCCGACTGGGATGGCAAGGGCGAACAGACCTTCCCCATCGCCACCACCGAGTTCTTCATGCCGATCCTCTGCGCCATGGAGATGGCGGCGTTCGACGACTTCGTGCGCTTCTGCCTGATCACCAACCCGCACGACCTGGCTTGCTCCATCTGGACCCGCGACGATCGCAAGCTCCAGAAGGCCCGCAAGGTCATCGGCGGCATGCTCAAGGAGAACGACGGCACCGACTCGGCCCTCGAGTGGGAAGAGTTCGGCGCGTCGGGCATCGGCGGCTCCGGCAATACCGGGGTGGGCGATGCGGCGAGCACCATCGGCATGTTCTGCCGGCGTCAGAAGGGCCGTCACCTGGTCTTCTAGACTCCTGCC
>DATNQJ010000499.1:0-2896 GCA_036704085.1 Stenomitos sp. | reverse complement strand
GACAGGGTCGAACCGCAGGTCGAGGCCATCGAGGTCGAACCGTTCGACTCGAGGGCTTCGGAGACCAGGCGGAGCGCATAGGGGAAGTCCTTCGGATCCGGCAGGACGGGGATCAGGGCGCGCTCGGCGAGGGCGCCGTGGCCGATCTCGCGGCGGCCGGGACCGCGGCTGGGACGCACCTCACCGGTCGAGAAGCCGGGGAAGTTGTAGTGGTGCATGTAACGCTTGCTGGTGATGGGGTCGAGGCCGTCGATCTTCTGAGCGTCGCCCGCCGAGCCCAAGGTGCAAACGTTGAGGACCTGAGTTTGGCCGCGGACGAAGAGGCCCGAGCCGTGCGTGCGGGGCAGGACGCCCACTTCGCAGGTGATGGGACGGATCTCGTCCGGCTTGCGGCCGTCGACGCGGATGCCCTTCTCGGTGACCAGCTTGCGCAGGATCTTCTTCTCGAGGTAGTAGAGGGCGTCGCCGATGAGCTTGGGCTTCTCGGCGATCAGCGCGTGCAGCTCGTGGCTCTCGGGCAGGTTGCCGAGGGCCTCGGTGATCTCGGTCGAGACGGCCGCCGTGTTGACCTGGCGGGCGTCCTTGTCCGGGTTCTGCATGGCCTCGGCCATGCGATCGTGGTACTGGCTGACGAACTCGACCAGGCGGGGATCGAGCTCGACCGGCTTGACGTCGAGCTTCTGCTTGCCGATCTCCTTGACGATCTCTTCCTGCCAGGCGCACAGCTCACGCACGGCGTCCCAGCCCACCTCGATGGCCTCGAGGACTTCGGCCTCGGGCACGATCTTGATGCCCGCTTCGACCATCATGACCGCATCGGCCGTACCGGCGACGACCAGGTCCATGTCGCTCTCATCGGTCTCGGTGAAGGTGGGGTTGATGATCCACTCGTCCTGGATGCGGCCGACGCGCACGCCGCCAATGGGGCCCGCGAACGGGATCTCCGAGATGGAGAGGGCCGCGGAGGCGCCCAGCATCGCCAGCACGTCCGGCTGGATGACCTGGTCGCTCGACAGCACGTAGGCAACGACCTGAACGTCGTTGCGGAACCCGTTGGGGAACAGGGGACGGATGGAACGATCGATCAGACGGCCCGACAGGATGGCGTTCTCGGAGGCGCGGCCCTCGCGGCGCATGAAGCTACCGGGGACGCGGCCCACCGCGTACATCTTCTCCTCGTAGTCGACCAGCAGGGGGAAGAAGTCGATGCCTTCCCGCGGCGACTTGGACATGGTCGCGGTCGCCAGCACCGCCGTGCCGCCGCTCTGGACGAGGACCGCACCGTTGGCCTGCTTGGCGTACTTGCCGAACGTCATCGAGATCTCGTGATCGCCGAGCTGGTACCGATACGTTCTCACTTCATTGCTCATGGTTCTTACTCTCTTCTCTTCTCTTACACACGTTGCCGGCCCTTGGGCTGAGCGGCCGAAAGACCGACGGCACTCGTTTTGCGCATCTCGGCGCCGTTGCGCCGTCGGGGTGAGCGCATCCCCGGGATGGCCGCAAAAAACAAAACAGCGGGGAAAACTCCCCGCCGTTCAGGCTTACTTGCGGAGGCCGAGCTTGCCGATGATGGCGCGGTAGCGGCCCAGGTCATTCTTCATGAGGTAGTTGAGAAGGCGACGACGCTGACCGACCATCTTGAGCAGACCGCGGCGCGACGCGAAGTCCTTCTTGTTCCGGGTGAGGTGCTCGCTGAGCTGTTCGATGCGAGCGCTGAGCAGCGCGATCTGGACCTCGGGCGATCCGTTGTCCGACTCGTGGAGCTTGTGCTCCCCGATGACCTGCTCCTTGGTTTCCTTCAAAAGCGGCAAGGTGATTCCTCCTACAGGATGGCCACTTCGCTAGGGTCGAAGTGGCGAATAATCGGGACCCTCCGGGGGTGGTAGGCCACCATCCTTCGAGCCGATCCGCCTTTGGGCGAAGCGCGGGTGCGTCCTCCCAGGGCGGCTCTCAGTTAAACCCTATGACTGACTCCGCCATTATAGCAAATGCCTTAAGTTAATCCAATCGTTTAACTAAGAACCGCTTGTCTTTGCTTCCCAGGATCGGGCGCAAACCCGCTCGCAGTCTCGAATAAATGTTCTATACTTGGGTACGATCCGCATGGATACAGGACCAATGCAGCAAACAGAGCTGGGAGACGGGGTCCTGACCCGATCGAAGGAGGAGATCCTTGGACAAGCGTCACGTCATTAGCCTGCAAGGGCAGGAATTCATTACCTACGAGGGGCTGCTGAACGAGGCCCATGCGCGCGGCCTCAAGTCAATTCGCACTCGCCTGGTGCAGCTGCCCGACACGAACAACGGAAACACGGCGGTCGTGACCGCCGAGGTGGAACTCGAGGGCGGCAAGGTCTTCACGGGCATCGGCGACGCCAACCCCTCGAACGTCAACAGCATGATCGCCCGCCACCTCATCCGGATGGCCGAGACCCGCGCCAAGGCCCGCGCCCTGCGGGACGCGGTGAACATCGGCATGACGGCCCTCGAGGAGCTGGGCGACACCATGGATCTGCAGCCTCGACAGGGCGTGGGCGCCGAGGGGCAAGTCTTCGCCGCAGCCCCCACCAAGCTCGCCACCCCCAAGCAGATCAACAAGGTCGCCGCCGAGATGGCGCGCGTGGGCTGGAGCGACAAGGATGGACGCGACTTCCTGATCAAGCGCTTCAACAAGCTGAGCCGCGCGGAGCTCACCGGAGCCGAGATCAGCATGATGATCGACCACCTCGTGGCCTTGCCGAGCAAGGACATCGCGGTCTAAACGTCTCCAGGGCATGAGCGGGGCATCGGAGGTCCGATGCCCCGCTTCCGGTTGGCTGGGGTATGATATGACCATGACCAGTCAGGCCACCTTGTATCAACTTGACTGCCTCGCATTCCTGCGATCGCTGCC
>DATNQJ010000498.1:0-11236 GCA_036704085.1 Stenomitos sp. | reverse complement strand
TCCAGGTGGCCCAGGACACCGACCCCCCGTCTGGCGCCCTGAACTCCTCGAAGTCGAGCTACACCGATGCGAGCAGCAACGGGCCGGCCTTTTACACCAATGGGGCCGTCACCCTGACGCGGAAGAAGAATGAGGATATCGAGCTGTCGGGCACCTACAAGGGGAGCTGGGGCTCCTTCAATGCCGACAAGCTGAAAAAGCAGTAGTTCCCTGCCACATTGCCCCCCGATCGGCCGATCGGGGGGCTTTTTGTATCCCCGGGCACGGATGAAGCGTCCCGGAGAGGGGAATAATCTAGACGTCACGGGGAGTTCATCGTTGGGAGATCGAGCGAGGTAAGCGTGGGGGGATCCGCCAGCCGGGTGGGCAGCTTGTTGGTGGCCGCGAGCCTCCTCCTGAGCGGCTGCGGCTTCGAACTGTTCCAGACCGCGAGCCGTCTGGCCACGGGCAATGCGGTGAGCGCCCTGCCCTCGTGGCCCGTGGATCTCAAGGCGGGCCTCGGGGAGGCCAGCCTACCCGTCTCCAAGCTCCTCGACTCGGGCGGCCAGCTCCCCCTGGTGGTCGGCGACGATCAGACTTACACCCTCAAGCCGGAGGCCCAGAAGATTCCGACCATCCAGGTCGGCGACAACCTGAAGGTCGGTGCCCAGGATCCCTTGACCTTCCCCGCCCAGACCCTACCGGATCCGCCGCTTCAGCAGACGCTCACGGGCCCTACCCTGAGCCTCGACGACCTCGGAATCCTGGATATCCCGGTCGGGGGCGGCATGACGATCGGGACGGCCATCGCGGATCCCGGCCTGCCGGATCCCACCCTCATGCCCGCGCCCTATGCCTTCGATCGTCCCCAGAGCTCCACCGTGAGCCTGGCAGATCTGCGCAAGGCCAAGCTGGATGCCGGCTCGAGCCTCACGCTCACGGTGGTCAACCAGATCGCGGGCGACGGCAGCGCGGATCAGGATTCCATGGGCATGACCCTCGAGGACGTGCGGATCCTGAGTAACGGCGTGCCCATCAACCAGACCTGGCATGACACGCACCCCTCGGTCCCCCTCAAGACCGGGACGATCAAGATCGCTCTGGATGCCAACCAGATCCTCGCGGGCTCCCTGACGGTCTCCTTCCGCACCAAGGGCCAGATCCCCGTGGGCTTCAATCTCAAGCGGCTGGATGGCGACCAGCAGATCTCCATCGGCCTCGGGACGGACGTCAAGATCAAGGCGATCTCGCTGCCGGCCAAGGCCTTTCCGGACGTATCCCAGGCCTTCGACGTCCCCATTCCGGACGGCCAGGGCATCGGCTCGCTTTCCGACATCGCGATCGCCAGCGGCTCGATCGCCCTGCATCTGGAGAACGGATTCGGTGTCAACGCCGCCATGACCATCGCGCTCGAGGGGGTCAAGAACGCCCTGGGCGCCCCCTACGTCTCGTCGGTCGTAATCCCGGGAGGCGGCGCCACTCCGGCGATCAAGGACGTGACGCTCGATCTGGCGGGGGCGGTTATCGCAGGCACGCACGTCGGGGTCAAGATCACGGGGCAGTCCTACGATACCGAGGCCGTGGCGCCCGAGATTCCCGCGTCCCTGGTGTTGCCGGACAAGATGGCCGTCTACAAAGCGGGTCAATCCCTGTCCGGACGGGTCACGGTCGGAGCTCTTACCTTCGAGAGCGTCTCTGCCACGCTCAACCGCACGGTGCCCATCTCGAGTTCATCGACGCCCATCAACCTTCCCAAGGAGCTCAAGGACCTGGGGATCGGCTTTGCGAGAGTGGGGATCCAGCTCAAGATCAACAACAAGAGCCAGCTTCCCGGCTTGCTGAGCCTCGACGCCAAGGCCGTGCTGCCGGACAACTCCACCATGCCCCTGACCTACACCGGCAATTTGCGGATGGAGCCAGCCCTCGCCCCCGGAGACATCAAGACCACGATCCTCGACATCGACGAGACCAACTCGAACCTCGTGTCGATCCTCAACGCCGGGGCCAAGGAGCTTCAGTTCGGCGGCAGCGTCGCGATCAACTCGGGTGCGACGCCCGTCCAGCTCACGCGTCACGACGAGCTCTCGGGCGAGGTGGCCGTCTCGGTCCCCCTGAGCATCATTTTCCCGGCCATGGGCACCGATCAAGCGGTCAAGCCCTACGATCTCAAGCCCGCCACGCCGCTCAACCTCGATGCCTCTACCAAGGAGCGCCTGGGCAAGGGCCTGGTGACCCGCTTCGTCATCACCTCGATGATCGACAACGGCCTGCACCTCCCGCTGGTGCTCAACCTGTTGTTCAGCCAAACCGACGATCCGTACACGGATCCAGCACCCCTTACCAAGTCCCTGGCCCTCGGAGACGGCCTCTCCACCCAGACCTCCCAGATCGAGATCTCCGAGGCGGAGATGGCGTTCTTCAAGGATGCCAAGCGCATCGGCTTCCGGCTCACGTCGCCGGGCACCAAGGGGAAGCCCGTTAGCCTCCGCAGCACGGACGAACTGCGCATCCGCTTGCTTGCGGAGCTCAAGCTCCGGGTTTCGCCGTCGGCCTTCCAGGGGAGCAATTAGCTCACGAACCTCCGCTAGTACATGCCTTTGCACTGATAATTATCGCAAGTTTGTTGGTCATATTCTCGGGAAATTGAAAGTCACGGGTATAAGGTCCATAGCAGTCAAGTAAGAGTTCCAATCACCAGAAAGGAGGAATTGCTCCTTAAAAGGCAGGAACTCGGACAAAACCGAGCAAGCCTTGGGTAAGAACGACTTGGACGCTGGTAACTTTCTAGTTTTTTTGGGGGTAAAGATGATGAATCGCAAAGCGGTCTCAAGCCTAGGCCTGGCGATGACTCTGGCGCTTCTTGGCTCGACGGCGGCCTTGGCCGACACGAAGGTCATCAATGGTCCGACCACCACGACCCCGGACGTGGTCGACGGCAAGCCCGGCAACTGGATCTCCTACACGGAGTACACCTTCGCCACCGTCGAGGACTCGATCCGCCAGCTCGCCGACGGCAAGGGCCTCTCGGAGGCGGATATCCTGACCCTGATTCAGTACTTCGGCAACATGTCCCCGACCCCTAGCCAGGACGCGATCCTGGCGAAGATCAACCAGATCGCCGCCGACAAGGCGATGCAGGCGGTCCTCGATGCCTGGAAGAACTCGGCACAGGCCAATCAGCGCCTCAATGCGTATGGACAGGCGGGTGGCTTGGCCTACCAGCTGGCGCTGAGCATGATGCAGGCCGCCGCAAACGCCGGCGCCCCGGTCTCCGGACCCGCCGTCACCTTCAGCCTCAACACCAATGAGGTGAACTGGGCCTACAACGAGGCTGGGCGCGGCTGGCCCCTCCAGGCGGCCATGATCCACAGCGGCGAGTACGCCCGCAGCGGCCAGTCGATCCCCAAGAGCCTCCTCTTGAAGGCCTGGGATGTGGTCTGGGCGAACGTGCAGGCGCACGGTTGGAGCCTCAGCGACCCCATCGTGCTTGACCTCAACGGCAACGGCAAGATCGACGTGACGGGCAAGAGCTCGGCCAAGTTCCGCAACAAGGCCAACAAGACCTTCGTCGCGGGCGGGTCCGTCCTCTTCGACCTCCTGGCGACCGGCAAGCCCGTGCGCACGGAGTGGGTGAAGCCCGGCGACGGCTTCCTGGTGGACAACCGCAAGAACGCCGTCCGGAAGCTGATCGAGGCCAACAAGCCCATCAGCACCGCCAACCTGTTCGGCGACACCGAGGGTCACCTGAGCGGCTTCTTCAAGCTGGCTCGCGAGTTCGACCCCAATGCCAAGCTCGCCTCGACCACGGGCATGGTTCCCAAGGGCCTCGGGATCATCAAGGGCGACGCCCTGAAGGATCTCCTGGTCTGGAAGGACAACGGCGACGGCAAGGTCACCGAGAACGAGCTGTACACGCTCGCTTCCCTGGGGATCACCGAGCTCAAGCTGCCGGCACGCTTCGTCTTGACCCGGGACGGCGAATACCTCGATCAGGCGACGTTTGTCCAGAACGGCAAGAACCGCCTCATGCAGGAGGTCTGGTTCGCGCACGAGTCCCTGGACAAGAAAGGAGCTAAGTAGCTGCGAGGCCACGGGAGGCTCATGTCCCTGAGCCTCCCGCTCGCTCCGGTCTCACTTGCCCCCTTTTCAAGGAGTAAGCCATGAAACAACACTTGATTGGGCTCGCAGCTGGGCTGCTGGCCACGAGCATGCTGGTACTTCCCCTCACGGCCGCCGCTCAAGTTTCCGATCGCGTGGACAAGGAACAGACGATCAACCGGGGCCAGAACGGTGGCCGGAACGGCTACTGGATCAACGTCCAGGAGCGGACCTACCGCTGGGTCGCCTACGATGCCGAGGCGGTGCGCAACCTGTATTCCCAGGTCTTCGGCGATACGTTGACCGTGTCGCAGGCGGGCCTCGATGCCCTCGCCAAGAAGATCGCCGATGGTCAGCTGACCATGGACCAGCTCAAGACCCAGCTCAACGCTCTGAAGCCCTACCTGACCAACGTCAACACCATGGGCATCTTCCCGTACGACGATGTTCCGAACACGCCGACCTTCGACTACCACACCCGGCCCTTCAACCTGACCGAGATGGAGCAGCGCTTCGGCCAGCTCCTGCCGGGACAGTTCAACGGCTCGGACTGGGAAGGCCGTCGCAGCGCGGTTCTCGCCGAGCAGGCTGCGCCGAACAACGACAACTTCTACCACAACACCAAGTCGATCCTCTCGCAGGCGTACCGCTTCACGAAGATCGCCCAGGCCATGGAGTCGGGCATCCTGCCCGATTTCACGCTGAAGTCGCCCCTGACCGGAGACTTCAGCCAGTACGCGGGCTCCATCAGCTACAACGTCTACGACACGAGCAACCCCTATCTCCAGAAGTACGCCTCGAAGACGGGCTACCACGTCTGGAACGGCTACTCGGATCTCTTCCATGTCTCGGTCAGCAGCATGACCGCGGCGGATGCCGCGGGCCTGGCCAAGGCCCTGTATCGCGAGGCCGTCTGGACCGCGTCGCCCATCGCCTTCGACCTCAACAACGACGGCAAGATCGGCGTCACGGGCTCGAGCACCGCCATGATGCGCAACCCGAAGAACAAGTACGTGGCCAAGGACTCGCTGCTCTTCGACCTGATGGCCCAGGGCAAGGCGCTCCGGACCGAGTGGCTCGACAACAGCGGCGACGCCTTCCTGGTCGACGACCGCGAGGGCAAGGTCACGGCGGCTGCCAAGGGCAACGGCGTCATCAACGGCAGCCTGCTGTTCGGTAATGCCGGCGGCTACGCCAACGGTTACGCCAAGCTCGCCGCCATCTGGGACACCCCGGCTCTGTTGGCCGACAAGTCCGGCCTGATGCCCAAGATGGGCAGCGGGACCATCAAGGGCGATCAGCTCAATGGCCTCAAGGTCTGGAGGGACAGCAACCACGACGGTCTCGTGCAGACGCCCGAGGTGTTCACGCTCGCTTCGCTGGGCATCACCGAAGTCTCCTTGCGGCAAAAGTACGTGCTCAACAAGGACGGTGAGTACCTGATGCGCAGCCAGGCCATCCGCAACGGCAAGCCCATCCTCAGCGAGGACGTGTGGTTCGCGGTGGATCCGGCGCAGGCGCCGCAGAAGTAGTAGGAGGCCAAGATGAACATGCGTAAATTGATCGGCACCGCGTCCTGCTCGCTGATGGCCCTGTCGATCCTCGTGCAACCCGCCCTGGCCCAGGTTCCCAATCCGGGAGCCGGCTGGGTGCTGGTCAAGCAGCGGAACGTGCGGACCTTCGCGGCCGATCCGGCCAAGCCGGGCGGCGGTGCTTGGAAGCTCGTGGATGTGAAGACCCGGACCTATTTCATCGAGGACGGCAAGTCGAGCCGCTCGGTTGCCAACTCGAACAAGGAGACCCAGGAGGTAGCACTGGGCCAGGGGCCCAAGGTCTACGGCGACGAGACGGTTCAGAGCACCAAGAACGGCGAGGCGGTCCTCGGCGACGTTCCCAACTCCAAGGCCACGTATTACGACCGGGATTACCTGGTGTCCTTCAAGCTCACGCGCTATTCGCTCTTCCAGGACGTGAGCGGTTACAAGCCCTGGACGATCTACAACCAGGCGGCCGTCAAGACCCGCAACGTCAACTACTATCTGGTCGAGTGGACGGATCCCATCACCAACGAGCGCCTGAGCGAGGTCGACCCCGCTCCGGAGTACACGGACTGGGTGGTGGGCAGCGCCTACAACAAGAGCGTCGCGTCGACGGGCAAGGACAACTTCTCGCGCCGTGACGACAAGGGCACCGAGGACCGGCGCATCATCCTGGGCAAGACCTACTCGCCCCAGACGTCGCTGGCCGACGTCGCCAAGAATCCGACCAAGGCCAAGGCCTCGAGCTTCCTGTCGGACAGCGGGGCGGGCAACACCAAGACCTCGCTGTCAGGCTCGAAGACGCGCGTGGCGTTCAAGGCGGACGAGGCGGTGGCCTCGACTGCCAAGAAGTCGGATCAGGGCGGGTCTATCACGGATACCCGGACTACGCCCCCGACGTCCGCCTCGAGCAGCAATGCCAACCAGAGCAACACCGCGGCCAGCGCTGCGGCGGCGCCGACCCTGCTCGACAAGGTCTTGGGCTCCTGGCAACTCTCGGGCGGTAGCAAGAGCTCGATCTCGTTCGATCGGGAGGGCAAGAGCAACAACGTCAAGGTCAAGGTCCACCTCGATATCATCGGGGGCGCCGACTTCAACGACGACTTCAACACGGCGTTCAGCCAGACCATGAAGGACTCGAAGGACAAGCGGACCGTCGCGTTGAGCTTCAGCGATGACGGGACGAAGCTGTACGTGACGCTGGGCCTCATCAAGGCGACCTTCGTCAAGAAGTAAGAACCCAAAAGGAAGCGGCCCCCGGGAAACCGGGGGCCGCTTCCTTTTGGGATGCCGTTACCGCAGGATCCGGACGCGGGCGTTGTCGCTGTCGGCGACCAGGATGGCGCCGTCCGGCTGCACGGCGACGTCCGTGGGGCGCTGGAACTCGATGGTGCCGCTGCCGTCGGTGTAGCCGGGCGTGTTGTTGCCGGCGATGGTGCTCACCATGCCGTCCGGAGTGATCTGGCGAACGGCATGGTTGTAGGTGTCGGCTACCAGGACGTTGCCCGCCCCATCAACCGCCACGCCGGACGGGAAGTTGAGCCGCGAGCTCACGGCAGGGCCGTCGGTGTAGCCGAGGATGCCATTGCCTGCGACGGTCGTCACGGAGCGATCGGGAGCGATGCGCCGGATGCGCAGGTTGCCGTAGTCGGCGACGTAGAGATTGCCCGCCTTGTCGAAGGCGAGCTTGTGCGGCAGGTTGAAGTAGTTGCGGCCCGCTGGTCCGTCCGCGAAGCCCCGGTCCTCGTTGCCGGCATAGCGGGTGACTGTACCGTCGGAGCCGACCCGGTCGATCCAGTTGGTGGAGGACAGGTACAGGTTGCCCCCGGTGTCGATCGCGATGCCGAACAGCTCGATGGGATGGTAGGGAGAGCCGTCGGTGTTGTGAAGGGAGAGGGTCGTGACGGTCCCCGCCGGGGTGATGCGCCGGACGGCGTCGAAGTCGACCACGTAGAGATCCCCCTGAGGGGCGATCGCCACGTCCTTGGGCCCCATGAACCGCGCCTCGGATCCCTGTCCGTCCTGGCGCCCGGGCTCCGTGCCGCCGCCCGCCAGGGTGGTGACCGTGCCATCCGACGTGATGCGGCGGATCCGGTAGCCGTACGGCTCGGCCACGTAGACCGTGCCATCGGACGTGACCGCGAGCCCTTCGGGGGCGTCGAAGCTGGCATTCGGGCCCGAGCCGTCGACGCTGCCGGAGCCGCCCGATCCCGCCAGCGTGCCGCCCGTGACGTTCGGGCGTGCCGGCTCGATGGTTGGCGACTGCGAGACCTGGCCCGGAGTGTACTCGGCGGTGACCTCATGGGGCGTCGGGTCGGCGCCCGGACCGGTCACTTCCGAAGCCGGCCCGCAGGCCGTGATGGTGGCCGCCAGGAGGGCGGGCAAGACGAAGCGCATCCACCGCTGCATGCAGAGGTTCCTCCTACGATCCGGTTGTGGCTAGCTTTCAGGCTAGAGGGGGGCTGTAACTCCCGGGTCGCACGGCGATTAAGCGCGTATTAAGCCCCCGTTCGAGGCTGCTTCACGTTGGCGTAACAAGCTGTTAGCAGCCGCTCAACCTCCCGTCGGTAGGTAGAAGAAGAGGCGAGCGTACGGGAGGCCGTGCGACGCTCCTTGCGGAGGAGGAACCATGGGACTTAGCCCGATGCGTCTCGGCCTGGCGCTGGTCATCGGGGGCGTGGCCACCGGCGCGCTCTACATGACCCAGCAGACCGTCGGACACCCGCCTTCGGCCTCGGCCGCCGTGGCCCCCGCCAAGCCCCAGGCGCTTGCCGTGGCCCCTGAAAAGCCTCAGGCGCCAGTCGCCGAACCGAAGGCGGCGCTGCCCTTGCCGGCGCCCCCTCGACGGATCGTCTTCCGGCACACGGCGCCGGGCGACGTGGTGCTCACCGTCCATGGCGACGAGCTGCAGGTCGAGTTCGTCTCGCCTCAGCCGCCCGCCCAAGCGGCGAGCAAGCCCTCGACCAAGCCGCCGAGCAAGGCGCCCGTGAAGGTGTCCGCTCGACTTCCCCACATGGCGACTCCGGTCGCCACTCCGTAAGGAGGCCCCATGAGCCACCCGCTACGTACCTTGTTACTGGCCGACGACGCGACGCGCGATCGCTACCGGGCCCCGCTGCGCGATCATGCCGCATGCCAGGTGATCGGCGAGGTCTCGGACGGCGAGGACGGCCTGCACTTCGCCAGCCTCAGCCAGCCGGACCTCGTGATCCTGGGCGAGTCGGGGGATGCCCTCGACACCGTGCGCCGCCTCGGCGCGACCGTGCCCTGGGCCAAGCTCATGGTGCTCGGCCTCGACCCGGACGATCCCCGGCGCCTCTCCTTCATCCAGGCGGGGGTCCTCGAGTGCGTGGCCCACGACGACCCACAGGCCCTGAAGGCGGCCATCGAGCGCCTCGCCAAGTCCGAGCCCGCCCCGGAGTCGGCGAGCGACCAACCGGCCGGGCGGATCATCGCCTGCTACTCGCCCAAGGGCGGCATCGGCCGCTCGACGTTGGCGATCAACCTGGCCATCAGCCTGTACCGCACCACCGGCCGTGAGACCATCCTCTTGGACGGGGGCTTCCACCTGGGGGATCTCGACCTGATGCTGAACCTCCAGCCCCAGCAGGGCATCGCCTCGGTCCTGTCGGGCAGCCGCCTGGATGGCGCTTTGGCCCAGCATCCGACGGGCATCAAGCTGCTCGGATGGACGCGGGGCGATCGCCACATCAAGACCGACAAGCTCAAGAGCCTCCTCTTGTGGCTCAAGCAGCGGGACTGCTGGGTCGTGGTCGACACCCATCCGGGCATGCCCGAGACGAACCGCGCCATCCTCGCCCAGGCCGATCGCACCTTCGTGCCCGTGGGCCTCGACGTCACGCACATCCGAGCCCTGCAGCGCGATCTGGCGGACCTCCAGGCCGACGGCGTGGACACCCGCAACTTCGAGCTTGCGACCTGGGGGGAGAAGAGCGACGTGAGCCGGCAGGAGGTCGCCAAGATCCTCAAGCGCCCGCTCGACTGGATCTTGCCTCACGAGCCCTCGGCCGCGCGGCATGCCATCAACCAGGGCATTCCCATCCTCCAGGCCGATCCGCGCGGTGCGCTCGCCCGGGAGCTCGAGCGGATGGCGCTCACATTCGGGGAGTCGAGCTCGCGAGCCCTGGTCCCCATGAAGGCCGGCAATCCCTTCGGCCAGCTGATATCTTGGCTGCGCAAGGGGCCCGCCGCCGGCTACGGGGCCTGATATGCTCTACGCCGTGGTCTTTTGCGCCGCGTCCCTGTCGGCGCTCGTCCTGCTGCACGTCCTGCCCTCGCCGGGCTCGGCCCTCCTCAAGGCGCGCCTGGGGGCGCTCGATGCGGCGGGGCCCGGTCTCGTGCCCGTGGAGCGGGCCCAGCGGGTCATCGAGCGGCGTCGCCAGCGGGCCCGCCACCAGCAGCTCCAGCAGCGCCTGCGCCGCCTCGCGGCGCTCGGGGCCATCTGCATGACCATGCTCGGGCTCTTCGGCCTCGCCAGCCGGGTCTGGGGCCTGCTCTCGGCCCTGGTCGGGGCGGTCCTGCTCCTGGTCGGGGTCTCGGGGGGCACCCTCTTCCTCAGGCATTGGCGGGGGCGCCGGGTGGCCTTCCAGCTGCCCGTGGCCGTCCGCATGCTGGCCGATCGCCTTCAGGAGAGCAACTCGCTCGACCTGGCCCTCGAGTACGTGGCCAAGCAAGGACCCCGGGCGGCCGCCCGGGAGCTGGGACGGGTCCGGAAGGCGATCCGCAAGGGCGCCACCGAGGAGCGGGCCTTCGGCCTCCTCGCGCGCCGCAACCCGTCGGCCGAGGTGGAGATGCTCGTCTCCTGTCTCTCGGTGCCCCATGAGCGCGGTCAGCGGCTTGCCGAGTCGCTCCGTCCGCTGCAGGCCCTCATCGAGTCCCGCGTGCAGCTCGCCAAGCTGCAGGCCCGTCGCATGCGCCTGGTCTCCTGGGGCCTGTTCATTCCGGTCAGCACGGCCATGGTCTATGCCGGCACGGCCGGATCCCTCTCGATCCTGGCGGCCTGGAGCTGCTTCGCCATCGGAACGCTCCTCATCGCCTGGGTCAGCAGCGTGAAAGGAGGGCTCGCATGAGCGCACTCCTCTGGACCGTGCTCTCCGTCGCGGCCGTCGGCACCTGGTCCACGTCCATGCGGGCCGTGCGGCGGCGCCAGCTCGTGGCGCGGCGCCTGAGCCTGCTGGATGATGGTCCGACCCTTTCCGGCCCCCGCTTCTCGGGCCTCTCGTTTGGCTGGCACGAGGGGTGGGCTTCGCTGCGGCGGGAGCTCGCCGCCTCCTTGAGCCGGGCGGATCGGAGGCGTTGGATCCTCGCGCGCTCGGTCTCTCCTCTGCTCGATCGCATCGTCTGCCGCATGACCTCGGGGATGAGCTTCGACTCGGCGGTGGGGGCCGTCATCCGGGAGCACCCGGAGCGCGATCGCCTGCTCAAGGCCGAGCTCCTGGTCTACCTGCAGGAGACCCGTCTCGGCCTCTCGCCCCGCGAAGCCCTGCTCGCCCTGTCGCGCCGGTGCGGCGTGCCCGCGCTGGATCGGGTGGTGGGGGCGGTCCTGACGGGGCGTGATCCGCTCAGCCTGCGTGCCCAATTGCTCGAGTGCGCCATGAGCC
>DATNQJ010000497.1:0-2239 GCA_036704085.1 Stenomitos sp. | reverse complement strand
GCCGCCATCGAGGCGGCCCGGGCGGGTGAGCACGGACGGGGGTTCGCCGTGGTGGCCGATGAGGTCCGCAAGCTCGCGGAGCGAACCATGCGCTCCACCAAGGAAATCGAGACCGTGGTGCGCGCCATCCAGGCCGATGCCAAGCGCGCCGTGCTGGTCATGGAGGAAGGCGGCCGCGAGGTCGTCTCGAGCCAGGAGGCGGTCGCTCGCACGGAACAGGCCTTCGGAGAGGTCTCGAGTGGGGTCAGGGCCTGCGCCGATCAGTTGCGGCGGGTGATGTCGCTCGGAGAAGGTCAGGGGCAGGAGGCGTCGAACCTGGCGGAAGTGAGCCGCCAGGTGCTGAACATGAGCGAGGACGTCGCGCGGGCGGTGAGCGAGCAACAAGTGGCCTGCCAGCAGATCGAGCGCGCAACCAGCGACCTGATTGGGCTGGCGCAGGGGGTCTCGACGGACCTCCAGCGCCAGGAGCAGGCCACGGAAGGCATTGCTTCGGCCAGCCGGCAGATCGGCGAGATCTCCAACGCCAACGCGAATTTCGTCGGCCAGGCGCTGGAGACGGGGTTGGGCGTCGCCCGCCTGATGGACGAGCTCCGGGCCGGGCTCTCACGCTACAAGCTTCACACGAGTGATAGTCAACTGCTAGAGTTGGCCATCGGCGACCATCAGCTCTGGGTCGCCCGGCTCGACAACATGCGCCATGGCCACGAGACGATCGCACCGGAGAGCGTGACGTCGCACCGCGACTGTCGCCTCGGCAAGTGGTACTTCGGGCCCGGGCAGGAGCGCCTGGGGCGTAATGCCACCTTCGCGGGGATCGATGGGCCGCACTCTGCGCTGCATGAGAAGGCCCGGAAAATGGCGGAGCTCTATCAGGCGGGACGGCTGGACGAGTGCGATCGGTTGTACGCGGAGATCCTCCGGCATTCGGAGGTCATCGTGGAGAACCTGCGTCGGCTCAAGGACCAGCAGACCGATGGGACGACCATCGTGACCGCTCGGGTGCCCGCACTGAGGGCTTGAGCCAACGATCCGTCGGGCCGAAACCTCGGCCCGACGGAGTCGATCGTGGGGCGACGCGGTTAGGCCTGGGCCGGCAGAACGTCGTGGTCGACGTAGCGTTCGCCGTTCAGCTCACTCAAGAGGTTGATGGCCACCTTCGCCCCGTCGCCGGCCGTGATGGCCACGTGCACGCTGACGCCCGCGATGGTCCCGGCCGCCCAGATCCCCGGGAGGGCGGTCCGGCCATCGGGCGCGACCTCGAGCACGGTCTTGATGCGCGGCTCGGTTCCGGGCTTGGTCTGGAGTCCCACCCGCTCCGCGAGATCCAGGGCCACTCCGGTGGCGATCACCACGTGCCGGGCTTCGTACGGGCGATCGCCCGCCTGGATCCGGAAGCCGCCCTCGATGGGCCCGATCGAGTCCACGTGCGCCTCGACGATCTCCGCGCCCATGGTCCGAAGCTGTTGCTTCCCCGTTTCGACCAGCGCCGGCCCCGTGATCTCGGGAAGGCCATAGTAGTTCTTCACCAGGGCGCGCTTGGTCATGGACTTGCCGTTGTCGAACACGACCGTCTGCTTGCCGGCCTTGGCGATGATCAGGCCGGCACTCGCACCGGCCGGGCCGGCACCGATGATGGCGACGTCGAACATGAGACAACCTCCTGGTGAAGGGAATGGCGATACTGGGCGATGGGGGCGCGGTTGCGACCCCCGCCCCGTCGATGCCTGAACGAGGCACATCATAAATCGTAGATTAGAGGCCTTTAATAAGCAAGCGATGGCATGAATCGCGAAGAAAGGGGCCTTCGAGCCATGCCTTAACGCGATGGGGTCAAGTCCCCGACATGGCAAGGGTGGCTGCCGTGCGCAGCAAAACGACTGTTTGCTAGTCTGTCATGACAGGAGTGACATAATGGGGCGTGGGCTTTAGAGGTGGGGTCTGATGCGCCAACGGCAGCCGGTTTCCGAACTTCGCATCACGGGGGTGGGGGACTTCTTCCAACCCCTGCAGTCCCTGTGCGATGCGCTCGGCGACGGCCTCGTGATAGGGGATCACGAGGGTCGGATCCTCCTGTTCAACCAAGCGGCCCGTCGGATGATTGGCCTCCAACCCGGAGCAACGCTGCCGCCACACTGGTGGGATCTCGACATCTTTTACCTCCCTGACAAGGTCACCCGCTATCCCAGCTCCGATCGTCCGCCGGCGCGGGCATTGCGCGGCGAACGGGACAACCTCGAAG